>JACCXA010000139.1 GCA_013697365.1 Chthoniobacterales bacterium | reverse complement strand
CCAGTTGGATTCAACCAAACGAGCAATGGGATTCGGCTACGCGGGAGTTTGTGGAGAAGATTCTCGAGCCAGGACCGAAGAACCGTTTCCTGCCCGCCTTCCTCCCGATGGTGGAAGAGATCGCGCGGCTGGGCGCAATCAATTCCCTGTCGCAGGTCGTGCTGAAGCTGACCGCGCCCGGCGTTCCCGACGTCTACCAGGGGAACGAAATCTGGGACTTCAGCCTGGTCGATCCAGACAATCGACGGCCCGTTGACTACCCGGCCCGGGCCAAAATCCTGGCCGAGTTGGGAAAGGCAACACCGGAAGAATTCCTGCGCGCCTGGCCGGATGGGCGGATCAAATTGTTCCTGACCCAGAAGCTTCTATGCTTCCGTCGGGACCATCCAGCGCTGTTCGCCCGGGGCAGCTACGTGCCGTTGGCGACGACCGGGACGCACTCCGATTCCTGCGTTGCTTTTGCGCGCGAATTCGAAGGCGAATGGCTTGTAGCCGTCATTCCTCGTCTTTCCTCGCGCGTGGGGTTTCCGCCGGTCGGAGAACGGTGGCAGGATACGGCCATCGAGTTGCCCGAAGCAGCCGCGCAAGGCAGTGCCAAAGATATCTTCACCGGACGTGCGCTGCGCATGGAAAGCCGCTCGGTCCTTGTGTCTGAGGCAATGATGAGCCTGCCCTTCGCCGTTTACGCAGCACGGCCTAGCGCGTCTGGTGTCCGCGGCTGAAACGATCCAAGGCGGCTTCGATCCATTCGACGAACCAATTGATGTTCTCGCCAATCTCCGCTCCGAAATCGGCGAACGAAATCTGCGGCGAAGCGATCACGAGCAGCATGCTGAGCAAAAGCAGGTTCATCAGATAGATCATCACGAGCGAAAAAAACGTCCCGTGGTCGGTCAGGTCTGTCTGGCTTTTCGGGATCATCCAGCAGGTAAAAGTGAAGTGGAAAGCCCACGTCACGCCGATCACTGCGTAGAGCAGCCGGCCGTATGGCTGCAAATCCATGACGAGGTTAAGCGCCCCATAAACGGCGAGCGCGATGATGCTGTAGAGCGGGAAGAAATAGGGCGCGAGCGCGATCCAGAAATTATTTCGGTCGGTCACGATGTGACCCCCGTCACGGCCGACTTTGAACTGGCTGACGCGTCCGCCCATGAGCAGCACCCAGACGGCATGCGTCAGCTCATGACCGAAGACGTAAACCAGGAGTGGCCGCGGCAGCCCGAAGAAGGCGATCAACCACAGCACTACGCCTAACGAGAAGAACCAGAATTCCTCGCCGGCCCACAGTTGTTGCGTGACGGTCGCGCGGGTGAAGACGGTGAAAAATGTCTGGCTCAAGACGGCGCAGACCGGAAGGAGGAGCACAGCGATGATGAACTTCACCCAGCGCGTCGGCACCATCATGGCCTGCGGACCCGGCGGCGGTCGCTTGCGCGTCGTCGGCACCACGTAAGGGACTACCTTGACGCGCCGAGCTTGTTTGCCACCGCGGCTGCGCGGCGAGGAACGATGGTTCTGTGACACGGCGAGGGTTAGTTGAGTCGTTACAAAAGTGATCGTCGGACCCGTTACGGGCCGCCAGCACCCGCTACGCCCGCCCCATGTAGGATCCGGTGCGCGTGTCGATCTTAATTAGCTCACCCTCGTGGATGAACAACGGCACGTTCACCGTCTTGCCGGTCTCGAGAATCGCCGGCTTGGTCACATTCGAGGCCGTGTCACCGCGCAGGCCTTCGGGCGCTTCCACCACTTTTAGATGAACCGAGGAAGGCAGCTCCACTTGGACGGGCCGGCCCTCCGTGTAAAGCACTTCGACCTTCAGATTCTCGACCAGATAATCCTTCGCCTCGCCGAGCAGATTCTCATTCAGCGTGATTGTCTCGTAGGACGTCGGGTCCATGAAATGGAAACCACTGTTGTCCTTATAAGAGAACTCCAGCTGCGTCCGGCTGACATCGACCAGCTCGACTTTATCAGTCGACCCGAACCGCACATCCGCGCTCTTGCCCGTGTTGATGTAGCGAATGATCGCCTGCACGAAAGCACGCAGATTTCCCGGCGTGCGATGCTGCACGTCAAGGACGATGGCAATGTTGCCGTTGTATTTTATCGCCTGTCCTTTTCGAAGGTCGTTCGCTGCAGCCATAGAGAGTGGAGAGTGAATAGAGGAGAGCGGGAGGTTTGACAAGGCGAGCGAATCAATCCGCCGCGTGCGTAGCACAGGCATCTTGCCTGTGGGGAGACCGGGCGTCTCGCCCGGTCTTTTGCTCACCGGGTTAGAAGCCGGTTGCCCCACAGCCGAGACGGTTTGTGCTACAAAAGTTTCAGCTTCGTCAGATCCTGCGAGTCGACGATCCCCACCGGCATCTCGTTTTCGTCCACCACCACCAGGTCGTCGATCTGGTGTCGCTCGAGCAGATTCAAAACCTCCACCGCCAGCTTCTCCTGCCGCACCGTCACCGGATTCAATGTCATCAGGTCGACCACGAGCCGTTCGCCCACCTTTGAATCGGTCTGGAAATGACGCGCGAAATCGCCGTGCGTGAAAATCCCGAGCAATCGCCCGTCGCCATCCGCAATCACAGCGGCGCCCGCGCGCAGATCCGTCATCGTTTTCAAGGCCACGCGCACCGAGGCGTCCTGCGTCACTAACGCCAGGGCGCTCCGTGGCCGCATGATTTGATGCACCCGCATGAGCAAGCTGCGGCCCACCATTCCGCCCGGATGAAACCGAGCGAAATCTTCCTTCTGAAAGCCGCGCGCCTCCAGAAGCACCATCGCAATCGCATCCCCCAGCGCGAGCATCACCGTCGTGCTGGAAGTCGGCGCCAGATTCAACGGGCAGGCTTCCTGTTCGATATTCACGTCAAGGAGCACGTCACAATTCTGCGCCAGCGTCGATTTCGGATCGCCGCAAAGGGCAACGATGCGGACCTGGAATCGCGTCAGAGCAGGCAGAATTCGGAGCAGTTCTTCTGTCTCACCGCTCGCGCTGAGCGCCAGGACGACATCGCCATCAGCCACCATCCCAAGGTCACCGTGCATCGCGTTTAGCGAATCGAGCACCACCGCCGGCGACCCTGTGCTGGTAAGAGTGGCCGCGATTTTTGCCCCGATGTGGCCGGATTTACCCACGCCCAAGACGACAACCTTCCCACGCGCTTCCACGGCTTCCCGGATTATCTCAACGCTGCGCGCAAAACCGTCATCGAGCCGGTCGCGCAGGCGTTGCAGCTCGAAAATTTCCACGTCCAGGACGCGTTTCCCCTTTTCAAGATACTGCATCGCCCGATAATCCTGCGCCGGAGCGGATCAGGCAGCAAGAACTAGCGTCGCGCTTCGCCTCGGATTTGGACTGCTTATGAAAAAGTTTCTCTTCGTCGCCTTTCTCATCGCCGCCGCTGGGCTGAGTGCTGCTGACGCACAAACCTTCACCGCGCGGATCGACGACAGAAGGCCCCAGACCACCCGCCGGCCACCCGCGCCCGTTTACGAGCGCGGTGCTGCGGGTGCATTCCCGCGCGCGGCCCGTGGGAATCCGATCCAGATGTTGAATCCGCGGGCGCCGCAAAAGTATCGCGGCTCGATCGAGGACACCGTCACCTACGATCCATATAATCCGTCACGAATTACCGGCATTATCCTCTTCGGGTTTCGTTGGTAAACGATTTTTGATCCTGCGTTTTTACTTGCTCCGGCGCCTCCGGACGGGGGAGTAAGTGCAAGTGAACGAGCAAGCTGAAAAGCCGGTCGTCGCGTGCTACTGCGCGACGTTCCTTAAGCCGGAGATGCTGCATATATACCGGCAAATCACCGCGCTCAGGCGGGTGCGCCCGGTGGTCATCACCCGAAAGCGCGAGGAGGCAGAACTCTTTCCGTTCCCAAACCTTTACATCGCGCCCAAGCCTGCGACGCATTTCCTTCGGCGGATCTGGTTCCGCCAACTGCGCGACGCCCCCTGGAAAATCTCGCACCGCGAAACGGCTGGGCTGGTGCGTCTTCTCCAGCAGACAGATGCCCGGTTGCTCCACATCTACTTCGGTCACATCGCCGTGCATCTTGGGCCGTTGATCAAACGATGGGACAAGCCAAGCGTTGTCTCCTTTCATGGCGCGGATGGGATGGTGGACCTCGAGAAGCCGGCCTATCGTCAGGCCACGATTGAAATGGTGGACTCCGTCCGTCACGTCCTCGTTCGCTCGGAGTCGCTTCGCGCCGCGCTCGTCAGGTTGGGTTGCGCCGAAGGCAAGATCCGCCTGCAACGCACCGGCATCCCGCTCGAGCAATTCCCTTTTCGAGATCGGGTTCGGCCGGCCGAGGGTGGATGGCAATTCCTGCAGGCCGGACGCTTGATCGAGAAAAAGGGCCTTAAGACAAGCCTGCGCGCTTTTGCAAAATTCGTGCAGCGTCACGCGCAGGCGAGACTGACGATTGCCGGCGAAGGACCGCTTCGGGACGAATTGGAGTCCTCCTCTCAGATGCTGGGGATCGAGG
>JACCXA010000099.1 GCA_013697365.1 Chthoniobacterales bacterium | reverse complement strand
CCCTATGCCTACGATGCTCTCGAGCCGCACATCGACGCGCGGACGATGGAGATTCATCACACGAAGCATCACCAGACCTACATCACGAACGTCAACAATGCGCTGAAGGACAAGCCGGAGCTGGCCGGCAAATCGATCGAGGATCTGATTAGCAATTTGAGCGCTGTTCCGGAAGACATTCGCACTGCTGTCCGCAACAATGGCGGCGGTCATGCGAATCATTCCTTCTTCTGGAAAATCATGGGACCGAATGGTGGCTCGCCCTCGGGTAGATTGGCGGAGGAGATTAATACCAGCTTTGGCGGTCTCGATGGGCTCAAGGAGAAGATGGGGGCGGCTGGCGCCGGTCGTTTCGGCAGCGGCTGGGCTTGGTTGATCAAGAACAAGAGCGGCAAACTCGAAGTATCTTCCACTCCGAATCAGGACAGCCCGCTCATGGATGGGAACACCCCAATCCTTGGCGTCGACGTCTGGGAGCACGCCTACTATCTCAATTACCAGAACCGCCGGCCCGATTACCTCAAAGCCTGGTGGAGCGCGGTGGACTGGGCGGAAGTCGGTAAGCGATACGAAGCAGCGTCCTAATCCGCGCCGCGCGGTGGCAAAGTTATAGCGACGGCACCTTCGCGCCTTCAACAGGCTCGCCTTCACTTGCGCGCACTCGAACCTAATGACCGCCAAGCAGTTCTTCGATTGGCAAACCGCCGGCGGCACGGATGATGTGATGCGGTTGACCGATGCGTTGGAGCGCGCCGACATCCGTTGGTGCGCCATCGGCGGCATCGCAGTCAACCATTGGGCGAATGAACCGATGGTGACGCAGGACCTTGATTTTGTCGTCGCCACCGACGCCATCGAGCAAACCGTTCTTGCCCTCGAAAAAGTTGGTTTCAGAGCCGAGCGCTTCGAACTGTCCATCAACTTCACCGGACGCTCAAAGGTAAGTCTGCAACTCAGCACGGAGGCGTTCTACGAAGAGTTTCCGCAGCACTCTGTTCCCGCGGACGTTCACGGAATTCTCCTCCGCGTTGCTTCGCTGGAAGACACGTTAAATGGGAAGATCAAGGCTTGGAGCGATCCGGAACGGCGGCAAAGCAAACAGCTCAAGGACCTCGCTGATATCGCGCGGCTGCTGGAGGCTCACCCAGATTTGTGGAGTAGCTTCCCTTCCAATCTGAAGTCACGGCTTCGGCCCGAAACCCGAGCCTGACGAACAGACGCGCGGGCTTATGGCATTCCTCAATGAAAATTACCTAAAGCTGCAGGCCGGGTATCTTTTTCCCGAGATCGCGCGGCGAGTGAGGGAATTTTGTGCGGCAAATCCTGACGCGGCGGACCGAGTGATCCGTTGCGGGATCGGCGACGTGACCGAGCCTTTGCCGGCCGCCGCGATCTCAGCCATGCATGACGCAGTCGAAGAGCTCGCACATCGCGAAACCTTCCGCGGCTACGGGCACGAACAAGGCTACGAGTTCATCCGCGAAAAAATCGCCGAGCATGATTACCGCGCGCGCGGAATCGAGATCGCGCCGGACGAGATCTTCCTCTCGGATGGCTCGAAGAGCGACTGCGGTTACATCCTCGATATCTTCGGACACCAGAACAAGATCGCGATCACGGACCCAGTCTATCCGGTTTACGTAGATACGAATGTGATGGCCGGACACACCGGCGGTGCGGGTCCAGACGGTCGCTATGAGGGCATCATTTATCTGCCCTGCCGTGCGGAAAATGGCTTTGTCGCCGCGCCGCCGGCAGAGCACGCGGATCTCGTCTACCTTTGCTTTCCGAATAACCCGACCGGCGCAGTGGCGACGCGTGATCAACTGGTGCGCTGGGTCGAGTACGCCACGGAGCATAAAGCAATCCTGCTCTTCGACGCTGCCTACGAGGGATACATCCGTGACCCCGGGATGCCGCATTCCATCTTTGAGATTCCGGGAGCTTTAGAATGCGCGATTGAGTTCCGCAGCTTCTCGAAGACCGGCGGATTCACCGGCGTGCGCTGCGGCTTCACGGTCGTGTCGAAAAGCCTCCTCGCGCGGACCGCGGACGGTCGGTCGTTGCCGTTGCATCCTTTGTGGCACCGGCGTTGGAGCACCAAGGCCAACAGCGTCAGCTACCCGGTGCAACGCGGCGCGGAAGCGCTCTACAGTGATGAAGGCCAAGCTCAGGTCCGCAGCCTAATCGAGCACTATATGGGGAACGCCCGGATTCTGCGCGAAGCGGCTGCGGCGGTGGGCCTGCAGGTGTTCGGGGGGATAAACGCGCCTTACATCTGGGTCCAGACGCCGGCTGGCCTCACGAGCTGGCAAATGTTCGACCGCATGCTCTCGGACCTGAACGTCGTCATCACTCCGGGCAGTGGTTTCGGCTCCTGCGGCGAGGGTTACTTCCGCATCTCCGCCTTCAACAATCGTCAGAACGCCGAGGAAGTTGGCCGTCGGCTACAGACGTTGCGCTAAAGAAGACCGCCGCGCAGTCCCGGTTTTTGCACCGCCTCTCCGTGATCGCTTCCATCCTCAACGAGCTATCGAAGAGCGATTTCGATTTCCGTGAATGCGCCTATCCAAACGACCCTCTCTCCGCGCTCTTCCCTGAGTGGGTCCGCTATTACCGGCTGAAGTATGCGATCGCCAAAACGCTACAGCCCAGGACCATCCTCGAAGTTGGCGTTCGGTTCGGTTATTCCGCCGCCGCGTTTTTGGCCGCGGCGCCGGAGGCGAAGTTCGTTGGGATCGATCTAAACTCCGACAGCTTCGGCGGTCAGGTCGATGCTCTCGCGTGGGCCAGACAAATCACCATCGGCAGGGACGCGCGGTTCATCGTCGCAGACAGTCAGAAAATGGAGCGCTTCCCTGGCGACACGTATGACCTTATTCACGTCGACGGCCAGCAGGATGGCGGCGGGACATTCCACGACTTGCGGCGCGCCGTGGCCCAAGCCCGGTGGGTTCTCCTGGATGGATACTTCTGGACGCAAGAGAACTTTCTAAACGCAAACGATTTTCTCCTTAAATACAAAGACGTGGTCGAGTACGCGCTCACTATTCCGGGCTACGCCGGCGAGCTATTGTTGCGCGTGAAAGACGAGTTTCTCATGAGCTGCGCCGCGGTTCCTGCGGCCGCGCCCTCGGAGAGCAGGCAGCTCACGGAGTTCTACGACTCGAACTACTACCTCAACGATTGCGGCGGGCATCGAGAATTTCGCCAATCTGGCGGTCAACGGGTGGAGGACCTGCGGCTGCTCTCGCTCCTGATGCTCACGCGCCTGGGCTCGGGCGGCCGGGCGCTCGATCTTGGCTGCGGGCGGGGGGAAATCACCTGCCAGCTCGCGTGGAATGCTGTGCCGGTGACCGCGATCGATTACTCCGCTGCTGCGATCGAGCTAGCGAAGAGCTGCCTGAGCCAGGCGCCTGAAGAGGTGCGCCGAAAGGCGAGGTTCATTTGCGGCGATGTCGGGGAATTGCAGCTCGAAGACAGATTCGGCGTCGCGATCGCTGGTGATCTGATCGAGCATCTCGCCCCGGCGGAAGTCGCCCGCCTCTACGCCACCCTCGCGAAGCTTTTGGATTCGGACGGCGTCTTCGTCATCCATACCGCTCCAAATCTCTGGCGTTACACCCGCGATCACCCTCGGCGGAGAGCTGCGGCCGGGGGACTCGGAGCTTACCTGCCCGTCGAACCTCGCACCCGCTACGAGCTGCTCATGCACATCAATGAGCAAACTCCTGCGCGTTTGCGCCGGGCGCTGTGCGAGTTCTTCCCGCACGTGAAAGTCTGGGTGGGAAGTCCGACCGATCCGGCGGGCAGCCTTTCGCGGCGCTTCAATTTTGACGAGCTAACGAGGGCCCCTGACATCTACGCGTTGGCGTCGCACGCGCCGCTCGACCTCGCGAAAGCTGCGAGAGTGTTGACAATGCCGGGACTGCCCGACGGCGTACACCACAACTTTTCGCTGCGCCTTAATGAGTGGCCACGCGCCGCGGCTGCTGGTTCGTCGTTCACGCTGGCGGTGTCGGTTACGAATAACTCGGCGCACGTCATCTCCAGTCTTTCACCCCATCCAGTGCGCCTTTCCTATCACTGGACAACTCTCTCGAAGGACAGAGTCATCGTTTTTGACGGTGCTCGCAGCACCCTGCCTTTTGGCGTTTGCCCGGGAGAGACGCGCGTCATCTTAGCTGGCATCGAAGCGCCGCGCGAGGAGGGAGCGCTCTTGCTGAGCGTGAGTTTAGTTCAGGAAGGATGTTGCTGGTTTGAGGAGAAGGCGGGCTTTGCGCCGGCCGAGGGAGTTATCGCCATTTCGCCCACCTAAGCTGCAACCCGTCGCCTGGAGCCGCTCTCGTATCCCGTTCTTGTTTGATCTCCTCGGGCGCGTAAAATCCCGCCTTCCGAAACATTTCGCGTGCTGGAAACGAATCAAAACCTCCCGCAGCTCTATCGCTTCTGCTTTCTCATGACGGGGGATGCGATGAAGGCGCAAGAGGCTTTCCAAGCCACCTTGCGCGAGGCTGCCTTACGCTCGGCGCAGGGCGAACCGCCGGCGGACCGGCTCTGGTTTTTCCGCGACGCGCGCTGGCGCTGTCTGGTTGTCGGTGAAGAAGGTTTGCAGCCGGAGAAGGCAACTTTGGAAGAAGACGAGCTATCACCCCACGCTCCTTCGCAGGTGGCGCAATTGCATCCCGAGCAACTGGCAATCTGGATTTCGGGCGCTCCGGAGCCGCAACGGAGCGCACTGGCCGCTTACTATCTCGACGAATTTACGCCGCGCGAGATCCTCACTCTCCTGGAGTTAAAGGCGGGAGAGCTTTCCGACGCCCTGACCAGTGGGCGCCGGCAGTTTCAGGCCTGGCTGAATGCCACCACGCCAGCAGAGGTCTACGAAGAATGAGCATCTTCCGCCTTTCGCGACGCGAGAAGATGCTTGCGCGTTGTGCTCCGATCACGGAAAAGCCCGGCACCGACCGCCGGATGCGGATCGCGGTCCTGCGTGCGCGGCGGAGCAGGAGCACCGCGACGGAATTCGCTTATCAGCAGACCTTCGATAAGGCGATTGCGACGCTGGTCCAGGCGACGCCGGTCTCGACTGAAGTCTCGGAATGGTTCCGCAACGAGAAGCTCATTCCGCAGAGCAAGCGCACCTGGCGGAAGACCGCGCGAAACCCGGCGGTCCTTTCCGCTGCTCTGGCCCTGGCTGTTATCGCCGGCGTCATCGTCTTCATCGTGATGGAGCGCATGAACGAGTTTCCCGGGTCTGATGCCGCGCGCAAGATGTTGACCATCGCCAGTGCGACGCAGCGTGCGCAACTTGACACGGTCGAAGCTGACGCGGGCTCCTTAGGCGATTTCTTTTTCATGAAATACCGCCTCGAACATTACGATGTCGCGCCCGAATTCGCGGCCCTGCGCGCCTCCGCCTGCCGGGTCTTCGATGATGACGAAGGGCATCGCGTGGCGCAAATCAACGTGCCGGAGAAGCGCATGCAGTTCTTCCTTTTCCCGGCCGAGCGGAATCCGAAAGACGCCAAGCCGCGCGAGTTTGCGGGCTGGCGTTTCGTGGAGCACGAGGGCTGGACGGGCGCCGTGCGCGTGCGCGACGGAGTCATTTTCATGGCCGCACTGCGGGGTGAACAAAGGGATTTGGCGCCGTATCTCGCCCCCGGGGAAAGCGGGTCCGCGACGGACGGCGCAGGGCGTTGACACATCGGCTGGGGCCGTTGAATTTGGACGCCGCGAAGCCAGGGTAGCTCAGTGGTAGAGCAGGGGACTCATAAGCCCTTGGTCGGGAGTTCAACTCTCCCCTCTGGCACTCTTTCGAAGTCGCAAATATCGAACATCGAACATCGAACGCGGAACGCGGAACGGGGAACGGGGAACGGGGAGTGCAGCGGTTCGACGTTCAGCGTTGGATGTTCGGTGTTTAATCCTCTGATGGCTGCACTCTTCTTCGAAGACGTGAAGCCCGGAGACTCGTTCAAGTCGCAGCCGTATGGAGTCACGGAAGAAGCGATCGTCGCCTTCGCGCGCGAATTCGACGTGCAGCCATTTCATCTCGACCAAGCGGCTGCGAACCAAAGCGTCTTTGGCGGCCTCGCTGCAAGCGGATGGCATACAGCCGCCATCGCCATGCGGCTTTTCACAACTGGGCCGATCTGTTTCGAAGGCGGCGCGGTTGGTCTGGGGGTTGATGAGTTGCGGTGGCCTGCGGCAGTGCGACCTGGCGACGAGCTTCAGCTCGAGACCGAAATCCTGGAAGTGCGACCCTCCAAATCAAAGCCGCAGCACGGAATTATCCGTATTCGAAATCTGATGACCAACCAGAAGGGCGAAGTCGTTCTCAGCTACACCGCAAACGCGCTCGTGCCGCGACGACCGGCGTAGATCGTTCTCGCGCTACGCTGCGGCCGCCAGTTCCTTGCACTTACCGAGATCCAGCTTCCCCGAGGCAAGCACTGGGATCCTCTCCACCCGTTTGATCATCCGCGGCACCCAAAGATTTGGCACCTCGGCTTCGCGCAGGGCCGCGCGAAGTTGTTGCGCATCAATCTCGATACTCGTGAGCAGGACAAGCGCTTCCCCTTTTGCTTCGTCGGGCACGCTCATGATCGCGATCAGCCGTTCGGCTTGCGCATCGAGCTTCAAGGCGGTCAGGACCTTTTGCTCGACCATCTCATGGGGGACCATCTCGCCTGCTATCTTGGAGAAACGCGACAAGCGGCCTTCGATGAAAAGAAACCCGTCCTCGTCGAAGCGTCCAAGATCGCCGGTTTTAAACCAACCATCCCGAAGCACCTCAGCTGAGCGCGCTGGATCGTTGAGATAGCCATCGAAGATGTTGGGACCTCGCACCCAAAGCATGCCGGATTCGTGCAGACTTAATTTCCGGTCCGTCTCCGGATCGCGAATCTCGGCTGCGATCCCGGGCGCCAGCTTTCCCGTGGATCCTCGGCGGCTGGAAGTTTGCACGGAGACACCAGCCACCTTCGGCACCGGATCGGGCAGATTCACGCTT
>JACCXA010000093.1 GCA_013697365.1 Chthoniobacterales bacterium | reverse complement strand
GCTCGACGATTTGAATCGCGCTGTGCGGCGAGTCCGTTTGCAAATCCGCGAATTCGGCGGTGGCCGCCGGCTTCTTTATGAATTCGAGCGGGTGGCGCGCGCCTCGGATCAGCTCAATTACGCGTTTCGGCGCGGCACATTGAGCCGGCGCGAGATCCGCTCCCGCATTCAGCGCGTCCGCTACGAGCTGGACCGGGTGCGGCAGGAGTTGCGGGCTCGGCGGTAAACGAACGCTTCGGAGGCGAAGCGGTTCGGACGGCCTGGCCGTGCACGTCCGGCCGCCCTTTTCTGTCTTATCTCAGGGCCGCGATCCCTCATTTCACGAAAGGATTCGTGCGGCGCTCCTCGCCTATCGTGGTGGGCGGTCCGTGGCCAGGCAGGACGGTAATGGCGTCATCCAGCGGGAACAGCTTGGTTTTAATTCCCCGAAAAAGAAGGTCGCCATCGCCCCCTGGAAGATCCCAGCGCCCGACGCCGCCCGCGAAGAGCACGTCGCCGCCGATCAACAACTGGCTCGCGCGCAAAAGGAAGCACAGGCTGCCGGGTGAATGCCCCGGGACCTCAAGCACTTCGTATTCAGCCCCGAGAAAGTCCCGCTTCGACGCCGCTGCGATGAGGAAATCGGGCTGGGCGGGCTCGATTTCGAGGGCGAAACCGAAACTGCGGAAGAACGCTGGATCGGCGATCATCGGAACGGTATCGGCGTGACAGCCGATCTGGCACCCGAAGCGTTTCTTGATTTTCGCGACATCCGGCACGTGGTCGAAGTGGCCGTGAGTGAGAAGGAGTAGCCGGGGGGAAACGCCGAGCGAAACGAGCCATTCGCAGGCGCCGTCGGGAGCATCGAAGAGAATTGGACCTTCCGGGGCGTCAAGGAGGTAACAGTTTGTCTCAAAAATCCCTCCACAGAAGGTTTGGTAACTCATGCGGAGATGCTCATAAGCGTGCTCCGGATCGCATCAAGTTCGCAAAGCCTCCGTTAAGTCTGAGCGCGATCATGAACGGATGCACAAAGGGATTCTGAAATACTTAAAGCAGCTTTTTACGCGCTGTGTTTGAATCTTGCGGCGTAATAGGTGTCAGACGTTCACGAATTCCTCACACCATGCCATTACCTTGCACCAAGACCGAACTCTGCGACTTTGCAAAACCCGTTTTTCCCAGAATGAAACATCCACTTCGCCGATTGCTGGTCGTTTTCGCCACATTTCTGCCGCTCGCGCTGGTTGTGGCGCCTCTTCAGGCGAAGTCCGATCTGGAGCAGGTGGAAGTTTCGGTGGGGCGCCTGCTCGAGGAAGGCCATTACACCCATCAGCCGCTTAACGACGAGGTTTCGAAAAAATTTCTCCGCACGTATCTGGAACTGCTCGATTTCAGTCATCTTTTTTTCACGCAACAGGATGTTGACGGGCTTTACGCGAAGTACGGCTCTTCCATTGACGATGATGTCTTACTCGGAAATCTGAAGCCGGCCTACGAAATCTACGAGCTCTACCAGAAGCGGGTCGACGATCGCGTAGCGAAGGTAAAGGAGCTGCTGAAAGGGCCCATCGACGTGAAGCCCGACACGACGATCGAGTTAAGCCGCCAAAAGGCGGCCTGGCCGAAAGACGGCGCGGAAGCCGACGAGATGTGGCGCGGGCGAATTGCCAACGAACTGCTCCAGGAAAAACTCAGCGAGCACCCGATCGAGCCGGGTCCGCAGTTGGTGGCGCGCCGTTACGATCGCCTGATGCGGAACGTGCATGAGGAAGACAAACCTGAGCAGGTGAAATTATTCCTCGCCGCGCTGGCGCAGACCTATGATCCGCACTCGGAGTATTTGAGCAAAGCCGACCTGAAAAACTTCAGCATCAACATGGGTCTCTCGCTTGTCGGGATCGGCGCCATGCTGCGGGCAGAAGACGGCTACGCTAAAATCGAGAGCCTCGTCCCGGGTGGTCCGGCGCAGAAAGCGGGCAGCATCAAAGTTGGCGACCGGATCACAGCGGTTGCGCAAGGCCCGGCGGAATTTGCGGATGTGCGCGATATGCGCCTCGACAAGGTGGTGGAAATGATCCGCGGCAAGAAAGGAACGAAGGTGCGGCTGCTCGTGATTCCGGCGGACGCAACGGACCCTTCCAAGCGTAAAACGATCGAGCTGGTGCGCGATGAAATTAAGCTGAAGGACCAGGAAGCGCGCGCCGATATCATCATCAAGAAGGACAAGAACGGCGATCCCATCAAGCTCGGTTGGATCACGCTGCCATCATTCTACGCCGACATGGAGCACCGTCAGAAAAGCACGACGAAGGATGTGCTCCAACTTCTGAAACGTTTGAAGAAGGAGAACGTCGGCGGGCTCGTCGTCGATTTGCGCCGCAACGGTGGCGGTTCGCTCGAGGAAGCGATCGCGCTGACCGGGTTGTTCCTGAAGTCGGGACCGGTCGTGCAAACCAAGGGGTCAAACGGGAACATAGTTGTCTCAAGTGACCCCGATCCCGGGGTGGCGTACACCGGACCGTTGATGGTTCTGACGAGCCGCCAAAGCGCGTCTGCTAGCGAAATTTTTGCCGCGGCGCTGCAGGACTATGGCCGGGCCCTTGTCGTCGGTGACAAGAACACCTTCGGCAAGGGAACGGTGCAGACGATTCTGGAGATCGGCCGCTTTACCTCCCTGCTCGGGAGTTCGTCGCAGGAAGACGGCGCTCTCAAGCTGACCATCCAGAAGTTCTATCGCGTCGCGGGCGGTTCGACGCAGCTGCACGGCGTGGCCTCCGATATCGTCCTGCCGTCGCTGACGGATTTGCCGGAGTTTGGGGAAGGCGCCTTGAAGAATGCCCTGCCGTACGACGAAGTGCCCAAGGCCCGCTACACAAAATGGGGCGAGCCACCGCAGATTTTCCTCGAAGAACTGCGCCGACGATCAGACGGGCGGGTGAAAGAAAGCCCTGAGTTCCATTACGTCATGGAAGACATGGAGCGGCTGCGGCGGAAGCTGGACGAAAACCGCATCTCCCTGAACGAAGACGTTCGGCGAGCCGAACTGACCGAAGATAAATTAAGGAAAGAGACGCGGACCAAGGACAGGCTCGCACGTCAAAGCACCGATGACATCAAGATCTATCGGCTGACGCTGGACACGGTCGACAAACCGAATCTTCAACTCATTCTGTTTCCGGGAAAGATCGCGGCAGCGGGCAACAGCAAAGTCGCCCCCGAAGCAGCCGCCGATTCTGAAACCGACCTTCTGGGAACAGGCGATGGCACGAAAGAGCCCGCGCTTGATCCTGTGCGCGATGAGGCGTTGAACATTCTGGGTGATCTGGTTGACCTAACGGCCGGGCCGAAAACGGCGAGCGCCACCACTCCGACCGCGGGAACGCCTTGAGCGCTGCCGGAGGGCAAGCTTCTTGGCTGGGGCGCTTTCCCTTACGACGCGCCCGCGCCTCGACAGCACCACCGCCTGACTTGACGCAGATCTATGCCGGTGGATGGCCTCGTTCGGACGGGGAGAGTTCGCGAAGGCGGCCGCGGAGCTGGAAGGTCTCGTCTCAAGGCAGAGTTCTCGCCGCAGCTCGAGCTTTGATTGTGAGCATCTATGCTCCCCGTCGGCGCGCGCTTAGCGCCACCAGCCGGGCGGCGCAAACGGATCGAAAAAGCGGCGCTCAGACCGCGGCTCGCTTGTGAGGCGGCGGCGTGGCGCGGTGAGACTTGGATTCCGTTGCAGGCGTCGAATCGGGGTGGTTCCAAAAACCGTCACGGGCGTGCCGACCTCGACCGCCTGAAAGATGGCGATCGCGTTGGCTTCCGGCAGGCGGACACAGCCGTGCGAGGCGGCGTAGCCTGGTAGATAGCCAGCGTGCATTCCTTCCGCGCCGTTGAAGCGCATGAAGTAACGCATTGGCGCGGGCACGAACCGGCCGCCGCGTGGCAGTGGCATGTCGGCATCGGCATCCGCGACGATGGTCGTACCGCGCGCGTCCACGATCTTGCCGTAGAGATTCGAGAAGTGATTGCGTTCCTTCTCGATGATCCTGAACGAGCCGCGCGTGGTTTGATGACCGGCACGGCCGCTGGAGATCGGCGACGCAAGCATCAGCTGGCCATCCTCGAGGAGGTAAATCATTTGATCCTGGAGATCGATTTCGAGACGCATGGCGTCCGGGCGTTGCGCGAAAGCAGTGGAAAGGGTCGCGACGGCAAACAGGAACAAGAAAACACGCGCGGCCATGCCAGTTGAACACGGAGGGCGATGCGAAGTTGCAGGCGCGGCACAGGCGTCCCGCCTGTGTCCCCGTAGCTCAAACCGCGATCGGCGCGCGGATGGCGGGATGGGGATCGTATCCGAGCAGGGTAAAGTCTTCGAAGCGGAAGGCGTCGATCTCCTTCACCGCGGGATTTAACTGCATGCGCGGCAGCGGCCGGCAGTGGCGGCTGAGCTGCTCGCGCGCCTGGTCAAGGTGATTCCGATACAAATGCAGATCCCCGAATGTGTGGACGAACTCGCCCGGCTTCAGCCCGCAGACTTGCGCGATCAACATGGTGAGCAAGGCATAGGACGCGATGTTGAAGGGCACACCGAGAAACAGATCGGCGCTGCGTTGGTAGAGCTGGCAGCTCAGTTCACCATGGCGCGCATAGAATTGAAAGAGGACGTGACAAGGTGGCAGCGCCATCTGCTCGATTTCTGCCGGGTTCCAGGCGCTGACAATGAGGCGGCGGCTTTCCGGGTTGGCGCGGATCTGCGCGATCACATTTTCGATTTGATTCACCCGCACACCATCGGCGCCACGCCAATCCATCCATTGCGCCCCGTAAACCCGGCCGAGGTCTCCGTTCTCATCGGCCCATTCGTTCCAGATGGTGACGCCCTGCTCATTGAGCGAGCGGACATTGGTCTCGCCCCGGAGGAACCAAAGTAGCTCGTGAATGATCGACTTGAGGTGCAGCTTCTTCGTTGTGAGGAGGGGAAAATGTGCGCGCAAATCAAAACGCGCCTGAGCGCCGAAGACCGAGAGCGTGCCGACGCCGGTCCGGTCGGCCCTCGGCTGCCCCTGCTCGAGCACGAGGCGGAGGAGATCATGGTATTGACGCATGCGCTAAAGCTAGGAATGCCGCATGAACCTGCGAATTGTCACTTCAAAGTCGCTTTCGCCATCGCCGGCCCGCTGCGACCGCATGCTCTAGCTTCATGACTGCAACCGCGAGCAATAAGATCCTCATCATCGAGGACGAGCAGGATGTTGTCGACATGCTGCAGCTCGCGTTGCAAAAAGCGGGCGGGTTCAAGGTCGCGACAGCGGCCGATGGAGCCAGCGGTCTGCGGCTGGCGCGCGAGGAATCGCCGGCTCTGATCATCCTCGATCTGATGCTGCCGAAGATGCCCGGCTTGGAAGTTTGCAAGGTGCTGAAGAGTGACGTGGCAACGCGGCACATCCCGATCATCATGCTGACGGCGAAAGCCGAGGAGATTGACCGGATCGTGGGCCTGGAAGTGGGCGCGGACGATTACGTCACGAAGCCGTTCAGCCCGCGTGAGATCGTGCTGCGGATGAAGGCGATTATGCGCCGCGGCAAGGGCGACGTGGTCGAGGAGAAACTTACGGTGGGTCCGATCACGGTGGACCCCGCGCGGCACCATGTGGCCGTCGGTGGCAAGACGGTGCGTCTCACGAGCGTGGAGTTTAAGTTGCTCAGCATGCTGATGCTGCGCCGCGGCCGGGTGCAGGCGCGCGATCGACTGCTGAACGAAGTCTGGGGTTACGAAAGTCTGATTGATACCCGCACGGTCGACACCCATGTGCGGCGGCTCCGGAAAAAATTGGGCAAGGCCGCCGAGGCGATCGAAACCGTCCGCGGCTTCGGTTACAGATTACGGGAACGTTGAGCTGCCGGCCCGGTGGCGCGCTCAGCTTTCTCCCGCAGAGGCTCCGTTCGCTTTCCATCGAAGTTGTTTCCGCTTGGCGAAGGGCCTCTTTTGAACTGATGATCTCGTCCCCCCCGCTGCGCACAGGATAAACCAAAAGGATTTCCATGTTCTCGATTCGAAAGTTCCTTGGCCACGACGAAAAATTTTTCGATCTGCTGGAGGCGAGCGCGCAACAGGCGGACAGCAGTGTGCATCATCTCGTGGCGCTCCTGGCGAAGCTCGAGCACCACGACTCGCCGCAGAGCATGGAAGAATTCGTCGCGAGCCGCCGCAAGGACAAGCAGATCACCCAGGAACTCACCGAGCAACTTTGCAAGACATTCATAACCCCGCTGGAAAGGGAGGATATCCAGGCCCTGGCCGCGGCCTTGTACAAGATCCCGAAAACGGTCGAGAAAATCGGCGAACGGATCCTGATTTGTCCGCGCGACCTGCACGGCCGCGGTTTTCAAAAACATCTCGCGCTGCTCGATCAGGC
>JACCXA010000055.1 GCA_013697365.1 Chthoniobacterales bacterium | reverse complement strand
GCCTCGCCACTCCCTTGTTAGGGCGCGCGATTAATTCGGCGAACAAACGGTCCCAGTCTCAGTCCGAACGATTTCAATCTCGGGACGCCGGGCCTGACCGAGCGGTTGTGCTACCGGCCCCGTTTTCTCCAGCTCGCTAACGCATGCTGTTAGTGCGCTGGGTCAGATCGTTGTACGCCTTTGCCAGTTCGCCGACCCGCGTGATGTATTCGCGACGATCAAGCCTGGAAGCCTCAAGCGTCCGCCGCAGGAATTTGCTCGCGGTGAAAAAATCCTTTACGGCGGACTCCACGAAACTGGCGAGGATGACCTTCCTGACTTCGTCCGGATTGTCCGCGGCAAAAGTTTGCAAGGCGTTGTAGCTCTCTTCGAGTCCGGTGTAGCGAGCTTTGTATGCGGCTGCCTCCAGGGGAGGCGCCTCTGCGTTTTCCGGGAGGAGATTAATCAACGCTTTCGCCGCCAGCAGATAACTGCGGAGATGCCATTCGTATTTTCGGCCGCTCACCTTTTCAATCTTGGCCAACTGCCGCTGATCTACCTGCATCTTGATCGCGTCCAGGCCGCGGCGCAGGTCGGTTTCCGCGGCAAACGTTTGGCCGAACAGCGGCATCATGCGCGCGTGTAATTCCTGTCCGGCCTTCGCGGCATCGTCTTTGAAGTCCTCCTGTTCGTAGTAGTCGTGCGCTCTTTTCACGATCGGTTCGAGCGCACTGAAGGCTTCGGCCATCCGTAAAACGACCGCATCGAGAGCGGGCATTGCAGGCTTGATCTTCGGTCCCCTCGCGGCGGCTTGCTTTACCGCATCCAGATCTGAGCTGTTGATCTCGTACAGCCCGTAAGTGATGTAGCGCTCTTTTCCTGTGGGGCCTTTTCTCACGTCCAACCAGGAGGTGTAACGGTCGTAGCTGTGTTGTGCACTGCGAACTGCATTAAGCGCCTTCACGTAAAGGTTTGTTTTGTCGACGAGTGATTCGAATTCTGCTTCCGGCAGATCGGCCGGTGAGATCGTCGCAGGTGACTGGGCTTGGAGATTAACTGCCAAAAGGATCGCAAATGCCAAAATCAGCCACGAAGGGACGCCGCAAAAAGATTCAGCTTTCATCGAAGGTAATCGTGCCGCTTGGGCAGGGAGCGTCACGACCATTTCGCTGATTCCGACGCGCAGCGCGATTGCGTCCCAGTCCGTTCCGGAGTCGTAGTGCAGGCGTGCCGATTTACTCCTTCCGCCGGACTCAAACCGTTCTGATGTCGATCGGGGATTGCTGGTCCTTCTTCTCCAATCCGGGGAACTTGGGAAAGATCACGCCGCCTGCGCTCGGCTTTGCCGTTAAGTCGGAGCTGCCGGGCGAAATCTACGCCGGGCTCATGATTCGCTACACCGTTTCGCCAATTGCCGGGATTCCGATGAGCTGGCTGACCGAAATCACGCAGGTGCAAAAGCCGCACTACTTCGTCGATGAGCAGCGCGTGGGTCCATACCGGATCTGGCACCATGAGCACTTCTTCCAAGGGATCGGCGCGGAGCAAACGGAGGTACGCGATCTGGTGCATTACGTCCCGCCACTTGGGCCGCTCGGCGCGCTGCTGAATCCCTGGCTGATTCGTCCGCAGCTCGAGCGAATCTTCGATTTCCGGGAGCAACAGCTCACGAAGATGACGGTGGCCGCGAGGGGGGATTCGTTTGCTTGACCTGCCTTGGAAAACCGCTTTACCTAAAACGCTCAGCCGCAAATTCCGGAGGACTTTTGGAACTAAAAGACATCAAAGCCATCATCGATTTGATGAAGAAGAACGACTTGTCGGTCTTCCAGATGGAAAAGGACGGCTTCAAGTTGAAGCTGCAAAAGGGAGCGGGGGAACAGACCGTTTTTACCTCGCCGCTGCCGGCCTTGACCCCCGTCCTAACCACCAACCCGTCCACGGCTGTTTCGGCGAGCGCGTCGGCTCCTGCGCCCGCGAGCGGGCAGGAGAAGGGCGCGCCGTTGAAAGACATCGTTTCGCCGATGGTAGGAACGTTTTATCGCGCCGGATCGCCGGAGTCGCCCGCCTTCGCCGATGTTGGCAAGCAAGTCAGCGAAGAGTCCGTGGTCTGCATCATCGAAGCGATGAAAGTCATGAACGAGATCAAAGCCGAGACCAGCGGAGTGATCGCCGAGGTCGTGGCCGAGAACGGGAAGCCGGTCCAGTTCGGCCAGGTGCTTTTCCGGGTCAGGTAGCGCAAGCTTCCGGCTCGCGTAGTTTCGACCTGCAAGCGGCCAGCTTGCGCTACTCTAATGTTCGAGAAAATCCTTATCGCAAACCGCGGCGAAATCGCGCTCCGGGTCATTCGCGCCTGTAAGGAATTGGGCGTGCGAACGCTGGCGGTTTACTCCGAGGCGGATGTCGATTCGCTGCACGTGCAGCTCGCGGATGAAGCGATCTGCATTGGGGCGCCGCCGAGTTCCGAAAGCTATCTTAAGATCGATCGCATCATGAGCGCGGCGGAAGTGGGCGATGTGGACGCAATCCATCCGGGATATGGCTTTCTGGCGGAGAATGCGCATTTCGCGGAGGTCTGCGAGAGCTGCAAGATCAAGTTCATCGGACCGTCGGCCAGTGCAATGCATGCCATGGGCGACAAGAATTCCGCCCGCGCGTCAGCGCGGAAAGCAGGTGTCTCGGTGACGCCGGGCAGTGACGGTATTGTCGAGACGGAAGAGGAAGCTTTGAAGATTGCGCGTCAGGTCAGGTTCCCCGTCATGATCAAGGCGGTCGCCGGCGGCGGGGGGCGTGGCATGCGCGCGGCTCACAATGAGGCCAGCCTGCTGCCGATGTTTTATGCCGCGAAAACGGAGGCCGAAAAGGCGTTCGGGAATGGCGACGTTTACATCGAGAAGATGATTGTGAACCCGCATCACATCGAGTTCCAGATCATCGCGGATTCCCACGGAAAAACGGTGCATCTGGGTGAGCGCGATTGCTCGATCCAGCGACGCAATCAGAAGGTGATCGAAGAGTGTCCGTCGCCGCTTCTTTCTCCGGGCTTGCGCAAAAAGATGGGGAAGGCCGCCGTGAAGCTGGCCGAATCTGTCGATTACGTGAATGCCGGCACGATGGAGTTCCT
This sequence comes from Chthoniobacterales bacterium, assembly GCA_013697365.1. Classification (GTDB taxonomy): domain Bacteria; phylum Verrucomicrobiota; class Verrucomicrobiia; order Chthoniobacterales; family UBA10450; genus JACCTI01. The sequence goes on along the minus strand of JACCXA010000055.1, from coordinate 320 downwards.
GGTCGATAACGAAGGGCACTACTACTTCATCGAGATGAACACGCGCATCCAGGTGGAGCATACGATCACGGAAGAGGTTTACGGATGTGACCTGGTAAAAGAGCAGATCAAGATTGCCGCGGGTGACCATCTTTCGCCGCATGTCGCAAATGCGACGCCTCGTTCGCACGCCATCCAGTGCCGAATCAACGCCGAAGATCCGGAAAAGAATTTTCAACCTTCGCCCGGCAAGATTGAATTCTATTACGCGCCGGGAGGGCGCGGTGTCCGCATCGATACCCACGCCTATACGGGCTACGTTGTGCCGCCTTATTACGACT
>JACCXA010000025.1 GCA_013697365.1 Chthoniobacterales bacterium | reverse complement strand
TATCGTCGTTGCACCACGCACCCTCCCACCGCCATCGAGCATCTTAAGATGTTATTGACAAGTTGCATCTTGCACTGCTGGTAGTTTGTTGACGCCCCGCGGGTCGCAGGGAAAAAAAGCGCAAACTGCTCTTGCCGGTTCGTCACGGCATGGCCTTAGCTATATTCCCAGCTCTAAACTGCGATGACCGTTAGCCCTATGACCGTTAGTTCACATCTTCCGCAAGTGCTCGTTATTGACGACGAAATGGGCCCGCGCGAGAGCCTGCGCATGCTCTTGAAGCCGAGCTATCAGGTGCACACCGCGGATTCAGTAGAGGCAGGCATTCGATTACTCCGGGATAAGCAGCCCGACGCCGTCATCACCGATATCCGGATGCCGGGCACAAATGGGATCGATGGCTTGCGCAGGATACGGGAAATCGATCCTCATGTCGCTGTCATCATGCTGACCGGGTTCGGCGCCCTTGAGACCGCGCAGGAAGCTCTCCGGCTCGGCGCGAACGATTACATCAACAAGCCTTTTGACGCACACGAAATGCGGGACGTGATCAGCCGCAACGTGGAGCGGACGCAGGGGCACCGCAGGGGTCAAAATGCCGCCAGCGAGATCCAGGAACTGAATCGGCGCCTTCTGAAAGAGCTTGCTCAGAAAGAGCGCCTGGCTTCTCTCGGCCAGGCGTCGGCGGAGTTTGTGCACGATTTGAGTAATCCGCTCACCATCGTCTGGGGTTACGTGCAGCTCCTCGCCAAAAAACTTGAACAATCCGAAAACGGCCAATCGCCTGAGGGCGTGAATTCAGCGAAAGAGCTCAAAATCATCGAACAAAATGTTCGACTTTGCCGCGAGTTGCTCACCATGTGGCAAAGCTACGGGAGTGTAGAGTCCGCTCCGTATCAGCCAATATCAGTTTCCGGCATCGTCCGGGAAGTGGTAAAGGGCGCGAACTCAATCGCTGCACAAAGCGAAGTCGACCTCACCACCGAGATCTGCGAGGACTCTTGCACTCTCCTCGGAGATTCCGTGCAGGTGCAAAGGGCGATTCAAAATGTGATCCTGAACGCCGTGCAAGCCGCCGCGGAGCGTAAAGGCACGGTCTCCGTCGTGTGCACCCGGAAGGATTTTTACGTCGATGTGCGCGTTGGTGACACCGGCTACGGAATTGTGCCCTCACAATTGCCGAAAATTTTTGAGCCGTATTTCACGACAAAGCAGACCAAGAGCGGGACGGGTCTCGGCTTATACATCACGAAGAAGGTGATCGAAGATCATCGCGGGTCGATCAAGGTGGAAAGTACTCCGCAAATCAGCACGACCTTCACCCTCCGTCTGCCGCTCTTGAACGAGTTAGCCTAGCGTTTTGCAGCTCGCCGGCGTTCTGCCGGGACAGCGCTCCGCCTGCCCGGCGCCGGCTTGAGAGGCGATGACTCAAGTTAGGTTCCCGAAAGCTGGATCATTCGACTTTCGCTTGTAAGTCAGAGCACTTTTGTTTTGCTGCAGGGTGTCGAACTACCGTGTCGCCCCGCTCTTCTTGATCCGGACGGCAGGTGGCCCGTTTGATCACCTCGGGAAGCTTTCCACCTCCGGGACAGCGGCAGCGACTCGCACACTGCTCGTTAGGCAGCGCGAATTTGAAAAATCAAAAGTCGCGGTCGAGCTTCTCCTGCGGACGCGAGGGCATGGTCTTTCCGAAGAACTGTTGCGCGCCTGGCGCAAGGCAATTCGCTCCGGCGCCATGCCGCCTGCGACGGACCTGGCAACAAGCGCATTTGCGATTTGCTGGGGCTGCGCGCAGGAGCAGGCAATCGCCGAATCCGCTCTCAAGCAGGCGATGCAGGAGGAAATCTCTCTCTCGCGCGCCGCGCTTCTGGACTCCAGCCGGGGCCTCTTGCCGCCGTACCTGCTCTTCGGCGCCGCAGAATTTCGCGAACGTCTGGACGAGGTTTCGAACTTTGCAGGCGAGACCGGTGTCTTGGCGCCCCGTAACGCTCGAACGCGCGATCGCGAGCGACATCTCCTTCTCTACTTGCAACGGATCTGCGCAAAGAACGACACGTTTAGCCAGTTTGGACCTTCCGCTTGGGGAAGGATTCACGCGGAAGAAACTGCGCTGAAGCTCGGGGCGGAGGCTGGTGTGACGCGACGCGATGCATTTCTTGAGCGCTGGACCGCATACACTGCCGTGGCTGCTGTTAATCGAGACTCCGAAATCCGTGCTGAGCTGGCACCTCGATTCAATCCAAATGGGAGACTTGAAGGAAACGCATTTTTTCTCTGCGACACAAACGAACGAATCCTGTTCGATGTTGAGACCGCTCAAGCGTTACAGAGCTGTGACGGCAGAACTCCCGCTCATACTTTGGGAATCGACCTCGAACGTCTTGACCAGCTTGCGCGACAGAACGTGATCCGCTGGCAGTTGGAAGTTTCGGCGCTGGAACCGTATGCCTTTACTGCGATGATGGCGCAAATCGATACATGGCGGCCCGGACCGGTGCGTACGCGCTGGCTGGATCTCCTCTCACCGCTGGCCGCGTTGCCGGGACGCTTCGTGCAAACGACTGACGTGGCGCAACGGATCGCGCTCATGAGCGAAGCGCGCCAGCGCCTCAGAGATCTAGGTTTCGAGCAAAAAACGTCGCAACGTTTTCTCTACGCGGCGGGCAACCCGATCGCGGAAGAATGCTCTCGGGCAGGAAATATCATTATCAACGAAAAGATGACCGGGCTATTCGTGCGCGATGCCGAACCTTGGATCGATCTTTGGCGCGATACCTACGCCTTTGTCGCGAGCCGTGTCTCCATCGGTCTGCGCGGCCTCCTGGAATCGGTCCCTGCACAAAATGGTTGCGTCTCCCTTCCCGCCTTTTTACGACATTGTGCGATTAGCCAGATGCCGCTGGAAGGCCACGGCGTAGTCGCGTTCGCGCACGCTGCTTTCCAGGAAGTGAAGTCGGCCTTCCGCAAGAGAATTGAAAATCGAGCTGACATCGCGGAATTGGAATTGACGACGGACGATTGTCACTTTGTGCGCCGCGATTTTGATTATCCCAAATTTGATGACTACACGTATCCTTCCGCCGATCTGCAGATTTCGGCGCGATCGACAGATGCCATCATCGCGGGCGAGTATCAATGGATCCTCGCCGAGTTCCATCCTCCGCTGGCCGTTCTGCATCACTGCTTCTTCTGGGACTGTCCGGACCGGCCGGCGCTTTCCGCTGCGCTCTCCAGCACAACCTTGGGACGGTCCAATTTTCATTTCGGCTTTTTTGCCGCGGACTTCACCGCTCACACCACCGTCCGGCTTTTCGATGCTCTGCCGGAGCATTCAAATTTTGTCGCTCCGCAGCGCGCCAATCCGAACTGGAAAACAGTGGCCCCGGCTGAAACGGAAGTTTATCTGGACGAACGATCCGGAGACGTCTGTCTGCGTGCGCGCGGCTCTCACGAACATCTTGGGTCTTTTGCGCGGGCTTGGCTCATCCCTCTGGGCTTCCACCCTTTTCATTTCGGGCGCGCTCCCCACATGCCGCGGTTGCGCTGCGGCAGTGTGGTTGTGCAACGCCGCTCCTGGACAGTGACCGGAGCTGAAATAGGCCCCGGCAATTTTACCGGAGTATCACGCGATCTTGTCCGCGCCATCGAAAAGCTGCGCGCCGAAAAGGGCTGGCCGCGCCATATCTACATCCGTCCGACCGAGCAGGCGCTGCGGCGCAGCGGGGCAGAAGGGCGAGATAAAGACACCAAGCCGGTTTACGTTGATCTCGAGAGTTACCTTTTCCTCGAGATTTTTCATCGCTGGCTGAGCAAGTCCGGCGAGCTCGAGGTGACCGAGATGCTGCCGGACCCCGATCACCTTTGCTGGCACGAACCGGATGGCCGTCGCACTTTCGAACTGCGAACATTGATCGTCCCGCGTTGACCTGGTTTGGCCGGACGCCGACAGGCTCAATTCCTCTTCGAGCGCCGATCTGTGTTTCATCCGTGTCGATCCGTGGCTAAAAGTCGCTCTTCTTTG
>JACCXA010000023.1 GCA_013697365.1 Chthoniobacterales bacterium | reverse complement strand
AAGCCATACGGATACCCGAACCCGCCGAAATAGCGGGGATAATACCGTCTGTGATGGCGCCAGTGGCGGTCCCCACCATTTCGCCAGCGATTGTTGTTACTCCAGCGGGTGCCATCGCGGGTCCCGGTCCAACGGTTCCCGTCGCGATTTCCGCTCGAGCGATTGCCACTCCATCTCGCGCCGCGATCGGCAAATTGTGAACCTGCTCCAGAACGGGCCTGCGATCCGATTTGGGGCCCGCGCGGAGACGCCGATTGGGCCCTTCCGCCCCGGCCCTGCGCGGAGGCCGCGGGTGCGAGGAGCGCTGCCGCTGAGGCAACGGCGATGATCAGTGTAAATTTCTTTAGATTCATACAGTCCTTTCGGAAGATTATACTCCGGGCAAAGACGAAAGTTGCAGTCCAGCTAAGGTCGGCCAAGACGCCAGCCTGGAGCATTTGCTGCTCGCGGCATTGTTGAGCGGTCACTATGGTGTGCAGCTCCCGGATGCGCTTTCTCCCTCTCTTGTTCTTTGCTGCGAATTCACTCGCTCTGCTGGGGCAAATGCACGGAGCGCTGCCCCCACGGAGTGTGAGCACCTCTCGCCAATTCATTGTCTACGGACAAGATGCGCACCTGCGAGGGGGAGTTTGTGATCTCGCCGAGCGCATGAAAAAGAATGTGCTCGCGCTGCTCCAGAAGGCGGATGATTGGCGAACGCCCATCGTCATCAGCACGCACTCTGCGCAAGCGCACAATCCCGAAGTTCCCCCAGCTTCTCTGAGTGTCAGCCAGACCGGCGCTGGGCTAAAGATTCAACTCGATCTCCACATCGGTCCCGAGCTAAACGGCTCCGCGATCGAGCGCGAGGTGCTGCGGGCTGTATACATCGAACTGATGTATCGCAAGGAACCCGAGACACCCGCGGGCACCGCGTATGTCCAGCCGCCCGAATGGCTGCTCGAAGGTACGCTGGCATTGGCCGGGGGGCGCGCGGCGGCCGGGATCGCGGAGGGCTTAAGCGCGTCGGTCGCTGCCGGAAACATCCTCCCTCTCGAGCAACTTCTGCGACAGCAACCCGGGCTGCTCGAGTCGCCCCTGCGCACTATGTATCGCTCCTATGCCGCCGCGCTCGTTCTGACCTTGACAGAACTGCCGGACGGGCGATCACCGCTCGGGCGCTTTCTGACTGATCTCCCGCGGGCCACGAACGATCCGCTTGCTGATCTGATGGCGCACTTCCCGGCCTTGGGCGGGAGCGCGGAGCAGATGCAAAAAAACTGGACCTTGAGCATCGCTCGATTAGCTAGCAGCGAACCTTATCGTCTTCTCAGTTGCGAAGAAACAGAGCGTCAGCTCGCCCACATGCTCCATATCGAGTTATTGGAGGAAGGAGGAAAATCCGCCAGCTTCGCGCTGGAAGAGTTTCCTAAATTCATCCGACGTCCAGATTCGCGTGGCGCCTTGCTGGGTCTCTCGGAAGAACTCGGTTTGCTCACCGGCCGCGCTAACCCGCTTTATCGTCCTGTCATCACTGAATACCAGAAAATCGCCGCGCGCCTCGTCGACGCCAGGACGAAGAAGATTCCGGAACGCCTGGCGGAAATCCGCGCCACGCGCGAGCACATCAGCCGTCGGATGAGTGCCATAGGCGATTACCTGAATTGGTTTGAAGCCACGCAGGCGAGCACGCCCAGCGGCGCATTTCGCGGGTATCTCAAGGCAGCGGAGCTGGCCCTGAGAGAGCAGCCGCATCGCCACGATCCGATCTCCATTTACCTCGACGCTTTCGAAGTCCAGTCGCAGAACTAACCCCAAAGATTGTCATGCATCGCTCACTACCCAAAACGATCGACTACATTGAAATGCCTTCGCACGATCTCGCGGAGACCAGGCGCTTTTTCTCGAGCTTGTTCGGCTGGGGTTTCGAGGATTACGGGCCGGACTACGCTGCTTTCGATGATGGTCGCACCACGGGCGGCTTCTTCGCCGCGAGCGAGAGCTGGTCATCGACCGCCGGCTGTCCGCTCATCGTGTTTTATGCGGCGGTCCTGGAGGAGACGCAGTCGGCCGTCCTCCGTCTCGGTGGTAAAGTAACCCGTGAAATTTTTGATTTTCCAGGCGGTCGCCGTTTCCATTTTCAAGCGCCAGGTTCTGGTGAGTTTGCGGCCTGGACAGAAAAATGACCTCCCGCAGAAGAGGGGGACGTTTGCCCTGCGGGGCGATGCTGTTATCATACCCCGCGCTCAACTCTGAACGCATCATCTCATGCAGAAAATTGGATTTGCCGAAGCTCTCGATTCGATCGTAGTCACCGATCCGCGCTACAGCCGCGAGGCCTACGTTTTTCTGCGCGATGCGCTGGATTATACGACGAAACAGCAGAAGAAATTGAAAGGTGCGCCGATTCGGCATGTCGCCGGCCCAGAGCTCCTCGAAGGTGTGCGGCAATACGCGCTCAAGGAATTTGGCCCGATGGTCTTGACGGTTCTTTCCTACTGGGGGGTCCGTTGCTGCGAAGATATCGGCCACATGGTTTTCAATCTGATTGGCGCCGGAATTTTCGGGAAGACGGAGGAGGATTCTATTGAGGACTTCAAGAGCGTTTACGATTTCAAGGAAGCGTTCGTGAAGCCTTTCCAGCCGGGCAAGCGAGTCCCTCTCCAGTTGCCACCGGCTCTCCCCGCCCCGAAAGCTTCCTGACGAAGGAGCACCTTTCCGTGGCGCTGATGTTTGCTCCGATGCTTTCCAATCCTCATCTGAAGGCCGTGTCGCCGGTAAATTCCGCCGCGATTAGTTTTCCGCCGAGCACGGCTCTAAAATGGTTCCTGCCGAACGGGCTCACCATCATCGTGCAGGAAGACCACAGCGCCCCGGTCGCCAGCGTGCAAGCATGGTGCGGAACAGGGAGCATCGATGAGGACGAGCACCTCGGTGCCGGTCTCTCGCATATCCTTGAGCACCTGCTTTTCAAGGGCACGAAGACCCGCGCGGCGAACGCGATCGCGCAGGCGGTGCAGGACGTTGGCGGCTATATCAACGCCTACACCTCCTTCGATCGCACGGTCTACTGGATCGACGTCCCGAAAGCGGGCGTCAGCACGGCGATTGATG
>JACCXA010000008.1 GCA_013697365.1 Chthoniobacterales bacterium | reverse complement strand
CTTCCATCGTGCGCACGTTGTAGATTGGCTGGTCTTTATCGAGGCGCAGCACTTCGCGCCGGAGCGTGGCGGTCATCGCGGCGGGCGCGGCTGTGGTCCGCAGCACCACTGTGAGGAAACCCCAGCTGCCATCCTGCGCGTGTGGCGTGTAGATCTGCGCGCCGCCATCTTCCGCGAGCGCCGCGGGTTTTACGTCACCGACCACGCCGACGATCTCGCGCGGGAATTTCTCGTCGCGCCAGATCGTGAGCCGCTTTCCGAGCGCGGCTGCTTCCGAGCCGAAGCTCTTGATCGCCGCGGTTCGATTGATGATGACCGTCTTCGGTGCGTCGGCATTATCGCGCTCGGTAAAAAGGCGGCCGGCGAGCAACGGAATCTGCAGCGCCTCGAAGTAGCCAGGCGTCGCGGTCGAGTACATCGCGCCGACCGTTTCATCGGCGGTCATCGGGCGCCCGTCGGGAATAAACCCGCGGCCGATCAGGTAATTGCTCGCGCCAAGAGGGAGGTTCAGGCCAGCGCCTGCCGCTTCGACGCCGGGGAGCGCCTGCAAGCGCGTGGTTAATTCCCGAAAGAACTCAACGCGCCGCGAGTCTTCTTTGTATTTCGCGCCTGGCAACGAGAGCGAGGCGATCAGAACGCGCTCCGGATTGAACCCAGGCTTCACATCTTGGAGCCGGAAGAAGCTTTTGATCAGAAGACCGGCGCCGACCAGAAGGATGAGGGAGAGCGCGACTTCGCCGATGAGCAGCAAGCTGCGCGCGTCCGTACGGCGATAGCCGGTCCCGGTTCGTCCGCCCTCGTTGAGCGAACCGGAGACGTTGAGTCGGGAAGCCTGCAGCGCCGGCGCGAGGCCGAAAAGAATTCCGGTGAGCCCAGTGAGCGCGATGGTAAATGCGAGCACTCGGTAATCGAGCGAGACCTCGCTGAGCCGCGGTGAATCGGGCGGATTCATCGAAACGAGCAGCTCTGTCAACCAGACGCTCAGGAGCAAACCGAGGCAGCCGCCGAGAACGGAAAGCAGAAGACTTTCGGTCAGCATCTGCCGGATCACACGGGTCCGGCTCGCGCCGAGCGCGGTGCGGATCGCGATCTCCTTTTGGCGCGCCGCGGCGCGGGCAAGGAGGAGATTGGCGACATTCGCGCAAGCGATAAGCAAGACGAGCGCAACCGCTCCGAGCAGCACGAGCAGCGATGGGCGCACCGCCCGGACCAGGAGCTCGTGCAGGATGGCAAGGTGCACATCCCAACCCTTGTTCGTATCCGCATGCGCCGACGCGAGTTGCTGGTTGATCGCGCTGATCTGGGTTTGCGCCTGCTCGAGTTTTACGCCGGGCTTGAGCCGTCCAATCGCAGAATAGGACCGGTTGTCGCGCGTCTCTTCCGCAGTGTTGACGCCGGCCGGTGTCCAGATTTGTGCTTCTTCTGGAAACTCGAAGCCGCTCGGCATCACGCCGATCACGGTGACGGGACGCGCGCTGATCGTGATCGTCTTGCCGATAATATCGCTATCGGATCCGAAACGCCGCTTCCATAAACCTTCGCTGAGAATGGCGACAGGCGTGGCATTCGGCTGATGTTCCTCGACGAGAAAGCCGCGGCCCACCATTGGCTGAACTCCGAGCACATCGAAAAATGCGCTCGTCACGCCGGCACGCGGAACGCGCTCCGGTTCGCCGTTGCCGGCGGCGAAGGCGGCGCCGCCCGTCCAGTAAAATGCGGTGTGCGCGAAGGCGTCGCTTTGGTTCGTCCAATCCTCGAAGTCGGGCGCGGAGATGTTGCTCTGCGCGATCCCACGCTGAAGATTTTGTCCCTCGAAGTAGACGATGCGATCTGCATCCGGGTAGGGCAGCGGCCGCAGGAGGACGCCGTTGACGAGACTGAAGATCGCGGTGTTCGCGCCAATCCCGAGCCCGAGCGCGATGATCGCGACCACAGTGAAACTCTTGTGCTTCAGCAGCATGCGAAAGCCGTAGCGAAGATCTTGCAGGAGGTTGTTCATAGCGACGGGGTCGGTTTTGCGATCGGTTCAATGCGGAATGCCTTTGCGAGACCGAACGCGAGCAAGAGCGCGACAAAGGCTGAGGCGAGGATGTCGCTCAGGTAATGATCGACGTCGAAAACGCGCGCGAGCGCCGCGAGACAGGCGAACGCGAGGAACAGCCACTTGTAGCGCGGATAGATCAGCGCCAGCGGCACGAAGAGTCCGAAGTAGAACGCCGCATGGCCGGAAGGGAACGAGCTGCCGCCATCGACAAAGAAGTCAGCCGGTGCGCGCGACTTGATCCATTCGAGCGGCCGCACCCGCTCAAAGACATTCTTGAGCGTGCCGGAGATGACGCGCGAGAGGAGCAGCGTTGTCCCGATGAAGTAGAAGAAACGCGCCCGCAGCATGCTCCTCTGCACGGCGTGAAAGGCGACGCCGATGAGCAGCAGCACGAACGCGTAAAGATATTTCGAGAGGTCGAAGGCGAAGATCCACTCGAGGCCGATGGTCACTCCACCTGCTATTTGCGTCACTGCGCCGAGCTGATTCTGGATGAGAAACGCAAGCGGGCGATCGACAAGCGCGATGGAGGCGATGACCGCGAGGAGGAGGCTCACGCCAGTCCAGACAAGTTGCTTCGTCTCGAGCGTTTTAGCCTTCGGGGTAGGCGTCATAGCGCGGTTCCCTTCAGAGGAGCGCGGGCGCCTCGCCCGCACTTTTTAGCGCCCCGCCAAAAAGCTCCGCGCACGTCCAGATGTGTCCCGCGAGGCGCGTGACACAGCGGGCGAGGCGCCCGCGCTCCCCGGAACTTGAAGATGTGCTTGCTCATCATCCTCCGTGTCCTAGCGCGATCATGGGATCAGCGCGTGTCGCGCGCAGCGCGGGAATGTAGCTGGCGAACAACGCGACAAACGCGAGCGCGATTGTCACTAACGCGAACGTGGAGAGATCGAATGCAGCAACGTTGTAAAGCATTGCGCCGAGAGCGCGCGTGCTGAAGACGGCGAGCAGCAGACCAACTGCAGTGCCGATCACCACCAGCCGCGCAGCGCGTCCGAGGACGAGCGCGAAGACGTCGCGGCGTTGCGCGCCCAGCGCCATCCGGACGCCGATCTCATGCGTCCGTTGCACGACGAGGAACGACATCACGCCATAGATGCCGACTGACGCGAGGACGAGCGCGACGGCTGCGAAGACGCCGATCAGCACAACGGAGAGCCGGCGCGGCGCGATCGAATCGGCCGTCACTTGCTCCAGCGTGCGGACGTTGGCCGCGGGAAGGTCCGGATCGAGGCTGCTGATTTCGCGGCGAATCGCGGAGGTGAGCGAGCGCGGATCCTGCGCGCTCCGCACCGCCAGGATCATGCCGCGATAGGGGGTTTGGTTGTGCGCCAGATAGAATTCCGGCTTCACATCTTGTTCGAGGCCGCGATGGCGCATGTCGCCCACGACGCCAACGATGGTAAGCCACTCGATGTCAGGCTTACGC
>JACCXA010000266.1 GCA_013697365.1 Chthoniobacterales bacterium | reverse complement strand
GCCTCCATGATGACGGTCGGGAGATTGTCCATCCGGCCATCTGCTTCGAGGGTGCATGGGAGGACAAAGACCGTCGCGTTAGCGAGCTGATTTACTATCTCACCCTCGGAGCGTGGTCCGACGAGATGCACCTCTCCCATCAAATCCGCGTCCGCGATTTGTTTTGATAACACGCCATGCAACGGCCCTTCGCCGATAATTTTGCAGGTGAACCTGCGGCCACTCTCTTTCAGCCGTGCGCAAGCGCTGACGAGGTCCGCGAACCCCTTTTTCTCGATAAGCCGGCCGATCGCAAGAATGGTTGGCAGGTCAGCGGCGAAATCGGCGGTTTGAAACGAAGCCGTATCCACGCCGTTATAGACCCGGTGGACCCTGGCGGCATGGTGCGGGAAGTCCCGTTTCAACTGTTCCACCGCGTAGTCGCTCACCGTCACGATTGCTTTTGCTGCAGCGAAGATTTTCTCCAGGCTGACGACAAAATCCCGCGGTGCGAAGATGTCATTCGCGTGCGCCGTTAGACTAAAGTCGATCCCAAAGAATTGGTTCACCCAGTATGCGGTGCGCGCTGCCAACCCTGCGAAATGCGCATGAACGCGCCCTATTTCCTCTCGTTCCAGCTGCAGCCCGACGAATACCGCCTGAAACAGGCGAAGGAAATCGGGTTGGCGGTCCCATTCCCGTAAGGACCGGAGAACGGACGGGCCGAGTTTGCCCTCACGGACGGCACGGTCAACAAAGGCCACCAGTTCAGTTTCGCCCGGCAGATGGGTGACGCGACGGAGAACTTGTTCGTCCCATTTCTGTGGCAGCTCTCCGGCGGGTCGGCGGATCGAGAAGACAGTGACCTCGACGCCCTGACGAATCAGTTCGGCCACCTCGCGATAGCAGAACGTCTGGTTGAACGATGGGAAGCGCTCAAAGAGGTAGGCTACCCGGAGCATCTAGCAATTAACGGAGGAATCCTGGGATGCAAAGCCTGCCAAAAAGGGTCGCAGACTACGCCGCGAGCCGCAAAGGACTAGCGGAGCAGCCTTTACGGGGTGCCCGTGCACTGGCCAAGGGCAAAGCTGCGCCTCTGCACGAGTCCTGCTCTAGAAGCCGCGGAATGGGCAGCCACGACTTTTTCGCTTTCTGCACTTTGCTCCGGCCGCTGGAGCTAAAGGCCTTGGGCGAACTGTCGCAGGTCCGTCATCTCCCGGCTGGCGAGATCATCTATCGCGCCGGCGAAGCGAGCGACTCGCTCTTCATCATCAACCGGGGAATGGTGGAGATTCCTCCCGATCCGGGCCGGGCCGTGATCGGGACCTATCTGTCGCGCGGGGACATTTTTGGCGATGTGGAAACGCTCACCGAACTCCCGCGAAAGAACCTGGTGCGCGCGTGTGAACCAGTCAGTCTGCGCGTGTTTGAGCGGGAGAGTTTTCCGAAGATCTTGGAACGGGTCCCATCGTTTTTCCGCTACCTTTCCGGGCAATTGGCCCAGCGTCTCCTTCAAGCCACGGAAGCGGCCATCTTGCACAGCCATTGTCTCGAGCTGAGCGGAAACCTCGCCAATTTCGACCTAGTCACGATCTATCAGACGATCGTGAATTCTTCCCAGACAGGGGAACTGTCGATCCTAGACGAAGACCGCGAGATGGTTGCCGCTTTTTTCTTCGACGGCGGAGTGCCACGCGGCGGGCAATTTCAACACCTCATCGGCGAAGAAGCATTTTGGCAGCTCTTTCTGGCCGATGATCTGCGCGGGACTTTTACCTTTTTCTCAGGCGACGCGCGCGTCAGCCAATCGATTCAGGCGGGCGGATTGATGCGCAGCTCGACAGAAATGTTGATCACCGCTCTGCAAGCACGGGACGAATTCCAAGCTCTCCGCGCCGAGATGCCGGACGGTTTCGCGACCCTCCAGCGGCAGAATCCCGACCTGCGACTCGATGACATCCCCCCCGGCCTTCATGCCGTCGCCCAGGCAATCTGGAAACTTCCCCTCGTCCGCATGATCCCCCTCGACGATCTCTACAAGAAGCTCTCCGTTTGCGAGATGAAGATCTACCAGGCCGTCCACGAGTTGACCCTAACAGGGCAGATCGTGCTGGCCTCGCCCACGTCGTTCACGCAGCAAGTCGCTTGAGGAGTGACCCGGCATGAAATCAATCGCCCTTCTCCTTTCTGTTACCATGGCGCTCAGCGGTTGCTGCTCGTTCTCCAAGGAATCGCGCCAGCAACGCACCTACTCGAAATACATCCGAAAATCGAGCGTCGCGCGGGCAAAACAGCAATCGCGCTTGCGCCCGAGTAAGGCAGAAATGCCGGCACAGCCTATCCCGAGCGAACCGGTCGAAAGCACCGAGACTTCGCCGCAGAGCATGCCGTCCGAAGGCTCCGGCGAGTAATCGTAAAGGCGGCACGCCTGCCGCCTCAGTTTAAGAAATGTCTGGCGATAAGAGTGTCGCCACTCCTTGGCGCTTCACAGCGATTGGCTTCCCAGCTTCGTCGATTGCCACATAGGTAAAGACACCGCGCGTGACGCGGACCAACCGGCCGTCCATAAAACGCCGCACCCAAACTTCGACTGGTATCGTCATGGAAGTCCGACCGATCCTTTCAACCCAGGCGTAACAGGCAACCGTATCGCCGACGCGTACCGGTTGCAGGAAGGACATCCCTTCCATCGCCACGGTCACGACGCGGGCTTTGGCCGTCTTCGCGGCGAGAATCCCACTGCCAAGATCCATCTGAGACATCAACCAACCGCCGAAGATGTCGCCATTCGGATTAGTGTCCTTCGGCATCGCGATGGTTTGGATGACCAGTTCGCCTTTGGGTTCGTCGGATGTCGTCTGCATCTTTGCGGACGTTAGCACAGGCTCTGGCTCGGCGGGCCAACATCGCCGCAAGCGCGCTACAAAATCAGCATGCAATCGCCGTAGCTGTAGAAGCGGTAACGCTCGTTGACGGCCTCCGCATACGCACGGAGCACAAACTTTCGCCCCGCGAAAGCGCTCACGAGCATGAGCAAGGTTGAGCGTGGCAGATGGAAATTCGTCAGGAGATGGTCGACGTATCGCACCTGCTGCGGAGGATACAGAAACAAACTGGTCGCGCCTTCTTGCGGCAACAGTTTGCCCTCTCGTCGCTGCGCTGCTTCCAGCACCCGCACGGTTGTCGTGCCGACTGCGAGCACGCTCCCGGCCTGATTCATTGCTTGCGCTGCCTTCTCCGAAATCCAGAAACGTTCCTCGTGCATTCTGTGCTCGGTCAGATCATCAGATTTGACCGGTGCGAACGTCCCCGTCCCGACGTGCAGCGTGACAAACACGTGCGGCAACTCATTCAGCATTTCGGGTGTGAAGTGCAGCCCGGCGGTGGGCGCGGCGACCGCTCCCGGGACTTGCGCGAAGACAGTTTGATAACGCTCCACGTCGCCGGCATCGGATGCACGCCGTATATAGGGCGGCAAGGGCACAACACCGCTGTGGTCTAGCTTCAACTCGCCATCCATCGAGAGGATGCGACTGCCATCCTCGCAGATTCTCTCAACGGCGACCGGCACACCGCCCACTTGCAGGCAGGCGCCGACCCGCATCTTGCGGCCAGGCTTGACCAGGGAACGCCAACGTCCTTCCGGTAGCCTCTCGTGAAATAATAACTCCACCGCCCCGTCATCGGAAAACATCCGGGCCGTGATGACCTTCGTGTCGTTCAGCACAAGAAGTTCGCCCGGCGCGAGGAAATTCGGCAGCTCTGCAAATGCGCGATGCTCGATCTGCTGCGAAGCGCGGTGCAGCACCATCATGCGGGAATCCTGCCTTCGCGCGAGGGGCCGCTGCGCGATTAGCCCTTCCGGCAACTCGTAATCGTAGTCAGCCAGCCGGGAGCTCATCGCCCAGCATCAAAGCAATTGCTGGCCGACGCAAAAACCCGGATGATCTCGGGCGTGAATGAATTCCAATCTGCCCTCGACAATGTCCTGGGCACTCTGGAGCTGCTCCGCGCCGGTGGCGGTCGATCGCCACGGGCTTCGCGCACGACTCTGCAATCCCTGCAACGCAAGCCGGCGGAGCCGAAGGCGCCAAGTGCGCCGGATGCCCGGACCAAGCCAGAACGTTTGGCCGAGGTCCGGGCACGCGTCGCAATCTGCACCTTATGTCCGCACCTCGCCGAGTCGCGTACGCAGACTGTTTTCGGCGTTGGTCATCCCGATGCAGAGATCATGTTTATCGGAGAAGCGCCCGGCGCCGATGAAGACGCGCAAGGTGAGCCTTTCGTCGGCCGCGCCGGACAGCTCCTGACCAAGATCATCCAGGCGATGGGCTTCCAGCGCGCCGACGTTTACATCGCGAACGTCATGAAATCACGGCCCGACATGCCCGCGGGCCAGTCCGGCAACAGACCGCCCACGCCGCAGGAGATGGCGCACTGTCTTCCCTTTTTGATGGAGCAAATCAGCATCATACAACCGAAAGTCCTGGTCGCTTTAGGGGCGACAGCCGTCGAAGGGCTGCTCGGCACGCGCGGAACCATGAGAGATCTGCGCGGGAAATGGCATGCGTTCCACGACACGCCGTTGATGATCACCTATCACCCTTCGTATCTCTTGCGGAATCAGGCGCCGTCGGAAAAGCGCAAGGTGTGGGAAGACATGCTCCTGGTCATGGAAAAAATCGGCCACCCGATCAGCGACAAGCAGCGAAAATATTTCCTCTAGTGGCGGTCTGTGACCGCTGTCAGCGCCGGTCCACCTTAGTCAGGAGCATCTCTCTGCACCGGCGTATGCCGGGCTTCAACTCGGCAAGCGCCTGAACAAGATCTTGCCGCCCGTCGCGGCTAACGACCAGAGCGCCGACCGCGCCACTCGGACTCCTGGAAAGCAGCCCCGGCGGTGATTTGAAATTTCTCATTCCCAACGCCGCCGATGATGTAGGCCTGCGTATCCTCGCGGCCATACTTACCCTCCGACCTCCCGTAAAAAAAGCCCACTTCGCCGCCGGTCTGAATCCGATTCAAGCGCAAGTTTACCGCGCCGCCGGGCGCATCGCTTCCATAGACTGGCGAGGCGCCGATCTTCTGCACTTCCACGGCGCTTAAGAACGCCGTCGGGAGAAGATCGAGCGGTGTCATTCCCATCCGACTCACCTCACTCGAGATAGGAAACCGACGTCCATCCAGGAGACTTAAGGCCGGCAGGCCATGAATCAGAACAGAGCCATGCGCAGTGCTAAAAACATCCGGCCGATAAAGAGCCAGCGCCGGAGCGGCCTCAACCGCGCCGGTAAGGCGCAACTGTTCTGGCGCTATGGCTTCAAACGCCACCAGCTGCGGGCTAATCGTTTGCGCGGTAACTGACAGGCAAAGGCTGAGAACTCCCATCACGGCGAGAAACGCGCGATTGATCATGAGGAAAGTCACATCCGAAACGCCATCAGCGCCAGCGCAATTTCGCAGAGCGAAGATTAGGGCGCACTCCCCGTACGACATTGGACATAGCGCCAGCGCGCTGCGGCCGGGCAGGTGCAGGGCGAAGCCCAGCGGGAAACCCGCAGACTATCCGGGCGGCCGATCAACGCAACTTCAAGGACCTGGCCTTAATGAAAGATGCCACCGAGTGCGAGTACAAGGCGCTCGTTGAACATCTTCTCTTCAAGAGCAGTCGGGCGGCGAAAAGCGTCTGTGCCGAATTGGCCGCGAATCTCAAGGCTCACGGCTGGACCAATGACGGCAAAGACATGATCAACCAAACGTCCTCGATTCTTAAGAGAAAACGGGGTGAAGCCACGCTGACGATCTTCGTGAAGCCGCAGGATGGAGGGAGCGAGGTGAAAATGCTGACCAAGGGCCTTTCCTGGGACGAAAAATAAGGCCGCCTTGCATCTAGCCGATCTCCGATCTACCCGAATTTTGCGCACGAGACATTGCCCGGGTTCCAGGGCGCGACGTTTGCCTTTCTGGCGAAGCTTAGCGGCTCCAAAGCAGCCGGAGAACTGGTCTTACCGTTGCACGCATCGTTGCTCCGTCCTCGCCCGCGGCGAGGAAAGAAGCACTTGCCGCGGAGAATCGTGTGGGCAAGATATACGCCCGTCGCGCGGCGGGGAGCGATCCTGAGTAGCTCAGTGGTAGAGCGGTCGGCTGGTAACAGGAAACCGACAGCTTATCTCATTTTCTCTCACGTGTTCCTCACGTTGCTACGCGAGGGGAAAGCG
>JACCXA010000262.1 GCA_013697365.1 Chthoniobacterales bacterium | reverse complement strand
TCGGGAACGAAACCCAAGCTCTTCCGGTTCACGTCCCGTGGCCCGCGCCAGCCGTGCCAGTGCCACATTGTGCAGAAAAATTGCGCTTAACCGCGTCGTTCGCACCCGCGTCACATCCGCCGCCGCTTGCAGGACATCGAGCTGCGTGCCCAAGCCCGCGCCCAGATTGCCGCGCGCCAGCTCGAGCGACTCGCTCGCGCTCTCCACATTTTTTGTTTCCGATTCCAGGACGCGATCCGCTTGTTGCAGATCGAAGAAAGCGCTCCGAACTTCGGATTCGACTGAAAGTCGGGCCGCCTGCAGGGCCTCGGCGGCAGCCTCGCGACGAGCGCGAGTCGCCTGCATGCGGCCGCGAGTCGCGAACCCGTCGAAGATATGCCAGCCCGCGTTCAAGCCGACGACATATCCGTGGTTAAACTGGCTCCCCACTTCGGGATCGCGCTCGCTGTAGACTTCGTAGCCGGTAAAAACCTCGACGCGCGGGCGAAGCTCGCTTCGATCCACGATCAGTTGTTGCTCCTCGATGGCCACGTCAAGTTCGCGTGCTTTGATCTCGGCCCGCACGGCGCGCGCGTGGAGCAGGCTTTCCGTCAGGTCGGGATAGCGCGGCCGATAGATGAGCTGCCCAGTCGGCTCAAATCGTGCCGCCCGACTGCGCGGATTTGCCGTTACGCCGCAGAGCTCGTTGATTCGCAGGTTCGAATTCTGCACCCGCGTCTGCGCCTCGAATAATTCCGGTTGTTCGTTCGCAAGCGAGACCTCCGCGCGGCGCACATTCAATTCGCCGACAGTCCCGGCGGCGAGGCGTTCCTCCTGCGCTTTCAGTTCCTCGCGCATGACGCGCACCGCCTGCTCGCGCACGCCGATCTTGGCGCGATTCAGGAGCAGTTCGTAATAAGCGACGCGCAAATCCATCACGACGCGCTGCTCGATGGCGGTCAGTTCCAGGGCGCGCTTTTCCGCGTTCAGCCGCGCGATTGCCATCCGGCCGGCCGTGGCCCCGCCTGTGTAAACGCTCTGCACGACACGCAGGGAGGCGTTGTAGTCATCTTCTCGAAGGCGGGACAATTCCTGGCGTTGACGCTGCCGCAGCAGGCCGCTGGAAAGGACGGAAGGGAAATAGCCAGCCTTCGCTTCGACGATCCCGCCTCGCGCTGCTTCGAGTTGTTTCCGGGCGATGAGAATCTCGGGGTTCTGCTTCCGCGCGAGCGCGACGGCTTCATCGAGATTCAAACTCTTCTGCGCCTCCGCGTGCAGGCAAAGCGTCCAGCCGACCAGCAGACCAAGGACAACTCTGCGGCAACGCATTCGCCTATTCTGCATGAGCCCGCGAAACCCGCGAATCTCAAATATCGTCCAGCCCATCGACGGCGTACATCTCACCTGCGGGCAACTGCGCCAGCCGCGCCCACTCTGCGCTGAGTTCGTCTTCTTCGAACATCAACAACTGGCCGGTTGCTGTCGCGTAGAGACCCGCCACCACGTCAAGACTGGTGATTGCGCGCACCGCTCGCGAGTAGGCTGCGATTTGCGGCTGGTAACGCGCTCGGAGCCTTCCGCCGTCGCTCTTCGACCCGAGCCGATTTGTTTTCCAATCGAGAATCAGGCCCTTCCTGGCGCTCGCATCGACAAGTAGCAAATCGATGACGCCTTCCATGCAGCGGCTTTCGTCGACGCGCCAGAAGAACGGATACTCTGTGTGCACGACCAGGCCGGGGCGCTGGAGGAATTGCGTCAGGACGGAGGCGCGCAAGGCGTGGTCGAGAAGGAGCAGCCATTCGCGCTGCGAACGTGCCCCTTCCGGCGAGTCTGGCGCCATCGCTGCGAAGGCGGCATTCCAGTCTTTCCGGTCGCCGCGCCACGGGAAGTGCTCAAAGAGCGCATGCCACCAACTGCCGTAGAGCGTGGCCGGAGTGTCGACCAGTGAATGTCCCGCGGTTCGTCCGCGCCCTGCTGGTTTTTCTTCCTCAGCCGGGTCGCGCCGTTCCTCGAAGCCGCTCGGGTTTTGTTTGCGAATAAAATCATCGGCCTGGCTTCGGGCACGTTCCACCGAGAGAGCATCCACAGTCGGCGGTGCAGGCTCGGCGGCACGCGCGTTCGTCTCCCGTTCCGTCCAGGCGGCGGCAGTGGCGTCGCAGACGTCCGGTTTGCCGGAGAGGGCGGCAAGATGTTCGGCGCTCGATTCGCCTAAGTCGCCGCGAAAGAATTTAAGTTGCGAAGGATCCTGCGCTTTGCCCTTCGCATTCGCGAATAATTCCTGATCAAGCGCGAGGACGAGAGTGTGACGCGCGCGAGTCACGGCGACGTAGAGGAGGCGTTCCATTTCCTGTCGGCGGAGCAGCGCATAGGCTTCTTTCACTTCGGCCTCGCGATCTTCCTTGTGCAGCGCGGCGATCACTTCGTCGCTCCCCGGGATCCTGATGACCGATGGATAACGTGGAGAGAAAGGGATGATTCGCCGGCCCAGGAAAGGAACGATGACCGCATCCCATTCCGAGCCTTTGGCCTTTTGCGCAGTGATAAGCTGGATCGCATTCTCGGAGGAGAGACGCACCGGGCGTTGCCGCTCCATCTCCGAGCGCAGCTGCTCGGCAAAGTTCGCCAGCGTGCCGCCGTTCGCCTCGGTTTCCGCAGCGAGCGTGAGCAACGTCTCCAGGTCCGCAACGGGCTCGCTGAAATCCTCCTCAGGCAGCGAGGCGATGCGTGCGCGCAAGGCGGTGCGCTCGACGAGAAGATCGACCGCGGCGAAGAGCGGCAACTCCAGAATCGCGCTGCGAATGGCGGTAAGATCGGCCAGTTGCGACGAGACAATTCCGGCCGCGGTGACCGGCTCCTGAATCTGGAAACGCGAGCCTTGTGCGTCCGCGAAGACGGCGAGGTCGTGATCCGAAACGCCGAAGACCTCGCGCAGAACGCCAACGATCTCGTAGTGATTTCGCGGCTCGGCCATGGTGGTGCAAAGCGCAGTCAGCCAGGCATACGCGGGCGAGTCCGCCTGTTGATCGCTCTCCGATTGCACTTCCACAGGCAGGTCCAACCGGCGCAACGCGCCCGCCATCGTGCGCAGCCAATCGCGCCGCGGACAGAGGATGGCGACCTCGCGCCAGTTGCGCGCGCGCAGCTTTTCCGGCCCGAGTTTCTTCAGCCAGCGCGCCAATTCGTCCGCTTCGAGGCGTGCGATCTGGTGCTCCTTCAGTTTGCCTTTGCCTTCGAGCAGTTTGCCCGGGAGCGGAAAGCGGATCACCTGGCCCGGCAATACTTCCGGCCGCGGCTGCAGCTCCACAAACTGCACCTGGCCCTGCCCGCCATGCAGGATGTCGCGAAAGGTGGCGTTGACGAAATCGAGCTGCCGCTGGTCGAGCCGGAAGGTCACGGAAAACGTCAACGCGTCGCCGGCCTCGGCGTCGACCAGCGCGTCATGCACTTTCTGGTAGTAGGCGAGATCGGCGCGGTCGTGATAGATCGACTGCTGGAAATCGCCCACCATGCAAAAGCTGCCGGGCCGCGGAGGATCGACGCGGGTTTCCAGCCAGCGTCCAGTTGCTTCCGGCGGGCGCGTGATCTCGAGCAGAACGGAAAATTGCGCCGGGTCTGTGTCCTGCGCTTCGTCGAGAATGACAATGTGATCGAGCTGCCGGAGACGGTGTGCGGCTTCCGGATGTTGCAGGAGTTCGTCGGCGAGCGCGATCTGGTCGCCGTACGTGACCACGCCGCGCTCGAGACGGAAGTTGCGATAATCGCGCTGCACTTCGCGCGCGACGCTGATGGCCGTGTTGGTCACCCAGCGCCGCAGAGGGGCAAAGGCCTCGGCCCAGATTTCGTCAATGCCCTGGGCTTTGGTGAAGCAGATTGGCCAGCGAACGAAGCCGGTGCCGTGTCGAAAATTTTTCTCCCAGTCGGTGAGCTGTGCGATCGAGTTCGCGATCGTCTCGCTCTTCCTGGCCGTTTTCGCGGAGGCATAAACAGCGCAGAGATGGATCGCTGGACACCGAGATGGCTCCGCCAAATGCAGGCCCGCCGAACCGGCGCAACGGCCCAGCTCCATGATCTGCCGAATCGACGCCAGGCGTAGCAGCGTCTCCCGGTCTTCCGGCGCAAGAGAGCGACCCACACTCGTTTGTTCCTGGACGAACTCGTTCCACAAATCCTCGTCGTCGGTCAGCAACTCGAGCGGCGCCGGCAAGCCGAGATAGTGGCCGTAGTCGGTCAGAAGCTTGAGGCAGAAAGCGTGGATCGTTCCGAACCAGGCGCGATTAAAGGCGGCCAGCACTTCCGAGGGTGGATTCGCCTCGAGAATCTCTGCGCGCGCGCGTTGCTGCATTTCATCGGCAGCGCGATTGGCGAAAGTCAGAACCACCAGCCGCGGCAGCGCGGTTTCCGCGTGCGGCGAACGGGCGAGTTGAACGATGCGATCGGTTACCGACCGCGTCTTGCCAGAGCCGGCGGACGCGACGACGGAAAAATTGCGATCCAGCTCGGATTGGAAGCGAGTGCGGGCGGATTGATCGCGCGGCTCCATCACCAGATATCTTCCTCGAGCGCGAGATCCTTGTGGGTGAGCTCCCAGCGTTCATTGAGTAGATCAGGATCGATCGCGAGCGTGGCGAGCGGGTAATCGTCAGTGAAACTGAAGCGGCCGCGCAAAGAACCCTTCATACCGAAGATGCCGGTCTGCTGCATCCGCGCCAGCTCGTTGAAGACCGGCTCGCACCCGGCGAAATCCTTGAGGCGAAGCTGCGGTTCGGCATTGGGGGTCAAGGGCGAGAGGAGACTGATATCAACGTCGCCCGCACCGAGTTGCTGAGCGGCCAATGCATAAAGGGCGAGCTGCAAGGCGTCTTTCTTGAGCAACAGCTTGATGGCCCGCACCTGTCGTTGTTCCTCCGTGCCTTTGTCGCTTAGCACGAGTCCCTTCTTGTTACCGGTTTTGAAATCAACGATCCAGAGTTTGGGCAGCTTGAGCGAAGTCGGGAGCTCCTCGGTCTGCCCCAGCAACAAGTCGGTGCGCCCTTGAATCAGCAGGGTGCACCCAGCGCTTACCTCTATTGGTTGCGCCTTTAAACGCCATTCCGGCACGGCCCATTTCCATTCCTGCGCAGTCGCGAGAATGTGACCGAGCGTTTGCGCGAGGCAAAGCGCGTTGTCCCAGCCGGATTCCCACCAATCAGGCACGGACCGGCCAGCGAGCTGGCAAAGTCGCAGTGCTTCGCTCCGTTTTTGTTCCGCCGCTGCGGCGATGGCGCGCGCGATCTCTTTCCCATTCGGAAGCGCAACAAATCCCTCGCCGCCACCGCCGATTTGGGCGAGCCATTTGTGCGTCCATTTTCCGAGGGTGGAGTTCCAGGCGTAGGTGGTATCCTCCGCGCCCTTCACGTCGAGGTAACGTCTCATCCAAGTGAGCGCGGGTGATTTAAGGAGCGACTCGACGTCGCTCACGCTCATGGCCCTGAGCTCGGCCGGCGGAGTCCGCAGCGCGAAGTCGTATTCGTCCGACGTCGCGGAGGCGCGGCGCGCCAGATAAGCGACGCGCGTTTGCGCGATCGCGGGCGTTTCCGTAACCATTTCGCGCGGGGGAAGCTGGGAATCGTCGAGCCAGCGGCGGGTCATGTCGCGCAGCGATCGCAGCGTTGTCTGCGAAACGGCAACACCGCGGTTTTCGTGATAGAGACGGCTGAAAAACTCGCTCGGGTTCGAGACACGCTCCGGCGCGCCTTCCTGGATGACGCTCGCAGTCAGAGCTACCGCGACCGTGGCCGATTCGACAAGCGAGGAGAATTGCGCTCGCGCGAGCTGACGTTGCTCCTGCGATCCGAGGAAGAGCGCTTTTCCTTCCTGCACTACGACGTGGCCTTCACCCTGCCGGCCGCGGCGGGTGGCGGCCCGATTCAGTTTTTGTACGTCGCGGTTGAATTCTTCGATCTGCTGCGACGGGAGAAAGTCGCCCCGGGCGGCCACAGGCCAGGCGCCTTCGTTCAAGCCGGCCAGAATAAGGTGTGACCAGCTTTGATCCTCCGCCTGCGCGGGCGTGAGGATTTGCACGCGGGCGTAAGGATGATTTCCAGTGGCGTCGCGCGTGATGCGCAGAGTGGAAGCAATCTCGCCCAGCCATCGGAGATAAAGTGTGCGCGAGAAGGTGCAGCGCAACGCCGCCGCCCCGCCGGCACGGCCCTCGATTTCACGCCAGCGTTCATCCCATCCGAGTTGTGCAAAAGCCTGCGCGGTAGAGTGGAGAAATTGCGCGAAGGTGGAGCTCTCGGGCAGAAATTGAATCGCCTGCACGGCGGTACCAATCGCCTCGCCTGCGCGATCGTGGTCGCGGGCGTACGCGGTCAGGATCGCGAGGTCGTCGATCGCCATCTCGCCGAGCGCATTGCGCAGGGATTTGTCGATCTGCGCGCGATGGATCGAGGCGAAGAGAGCATGGTCGGGCTGGAGCGAGGCGAGGAAACGGAGAAGCACATTGAGGCGCGGGCTGCGTTGCAATTCCAGCCAAGCGGCAAAGACCGGGGTCTCGAAAATGCCGGGTAATTTTTGTCCGGTGGCGTCGAAGTGAGGGATGCTTTGCCGCGTCAACGAGGCAGCAACTAAACGCGACAACGCACCGGGCGCGGGGAAGACAATGCCGAGGCGCGTGCAACGTTCGTCGCTCAGAAATTGCACGGCCGAGGCCGTCACAGCCGCGGCCTGTTCCTGAGCATCCAGCCCGGCGAGGAAACGGTAGTCACGCAGAGAATTCGCTTCCGCCGGCTCGCCCACCGCAGGTTTCGCTTCACCGAGCGCTTCTTCCCATGAGCCGATCCAGCTCGCGTCGAGACCGGTAGCCTCAGCGCGAGGATATTGGAGAAGAATGGTGGCTTTTTCAGCGGCCGAAACGGCGGAGCGCAACAGGTGCCACAGCTGCCAATGGCCGCCGTGAAATCCGCACACGAGCAGGTCGCTAAAAAGTAGCGCGACCTTTTGCTGATGCGCCCACGCGGCGCGATCGACTTCTGCGACCATCTCGAAATTGCATTCCGCGAGGTAGGCCCGGAAGCGTCGCACGGTGGGACGGAAGGCGGGTAGATCGACCTCGTCGAAATCCCAGCCCGCGGCACTGAGTTGTTCCAGCAGATGAAGAAGGTGATCCGGCGTCCGTCGGACTGAAATGGCGGCGAGCCGTTCGGTCTTCGGCTGCTCGCTGGCGCTTAACTCCGCTTCCGCAGCCGCGGCAAAAAGCAGACGCAGATGTTCGGTGAGGGGAAGGCGCCGTGCCGAATCGCGGTACAGCAGTTGGCGGAGATAGGGCGGCGTGACGAACTGCAGGCCGAGGGCAGAAAGGCCGGCCTCGAATAAGCGCGCTTTCAGCGCTTGGGCTTGGCCGCGTGTTGGCACGACCACGAGCGCAGGGCGTTCGATCGCCCACGTTTGCGCTGCGCTGCGCGCAACCCAATCGGCGATTCCACCCTGCCACGCTTCGTCCGAAGAAGAAGCGATCAGCAGAGACGGACCGCCGCCTGGACTCAATTCAAGCTCGAGCTGCACCCGCCCACTCTAGCAGAAGACGGGAGGACAACCGCTGTCCTACCAAGGACTCCGCTGCGAAAATCTTACCTGCACTTACACTTTTAACTTTCACATGCACCTCTGCTCGGTGGGCGAACGGGGAGGTGTAAGAAAAGTTAGAGTGCAGGTGCAAGTAAAGCGGCGCTTAGACCCGGTTCTCTGTCCGGTCAGAACCGAGCTGCTTCACGAGTTTATTGTAAACTCCCAGGAGCAGGAAAGTCGGGGCCCACTGGCCAACGAAAAGAGCATCCTTTTCGCGCCCGGTGATTTTCAAAGTAAGCGAAGTGGCGATCGAGCCGAGGGCGAGCCAGAGAAATGTATCCGAAGGCAACTTGGCAGTTTGTTCTTCGATGGATTTAGCGAGAAAACCCTCGCGTTGGTCGGTGGTGGAAGAGGTGCGAGATTGTGAAGTAATCATAGTAGGAGCGTTACGCGTGGGAGAAAACTGCGGTTGCAGCGGTTTACTCCGTGCAGGCGCCGGCCGTCCTTCTGGAACCTCGCGCCGGCGGCTGGCTTAGCCCTGCAGCCGAGGAGCAAACCTAAGCCCTCGCTTGAAATTCCCTTCGCCTCATCGGACTGGAATCCGTGCCTCCGATCGTCCTTGCTCCGCCGAAGCCGGGGAGAGTTTCGCGGTCTTACTACCGGCGCTGGAATTGGCGGCGGCAATTGGTCGCAAGTGGGCTGCGCCTCCTTTCGCTCGCTCTCTTCGCGCTCCTGCTGTGGGGCGGCTGGTATCTCGCCAATAAAGGCTTTAGCCGGGAGTGGCGGACCCGTGTGGTCGAGGAACTCCGGAAGCGCGGGATTGAGGCGTCCGTCCGCCGGCTCACGCTGGATCCTTTCCGCGGCCTCATTGCGCAGGATCTGCGCGTTTACGACCCAAAGAATCGCGAGACCCCGCTCGTCTCTATCAGCGAGGTGGCGCTCGATATTAATTACGCCGCGCTTCTCCATCGCCAGCCGTTCCTGAACGCGATTGATGTCCGCAATGCCGACGTCACCTTCCCGAGTCCCCGCTCGGAACCGAACGCACCACGCGCGCAACTGAAGCAATTTCGCGCGCATGTCTATTTTCCACCCGACCAGATCTATATCAGCCAGGCGGAAGGAATTTTCTGCGGAGTCCGCATCTCGGCGACTGGTCAGCTGTTGAACCGACCCGGTCGCAGGCCGACCCGTCCGGTCACAGAAGAGGAATGGCGCCAGCGGATGGAAATGCTGCAACGCGTCGCGTCCGAGCTCGGGCGCTTCTCGTTTAGCAGTCCGCCGGCGCTGCAGGCAAAATTTGCCGGCGACCTCGCCGAGATGGAGAAAGCGCGCGTCGAGATCACGCTAAGTGGCGAGCGCCTGGCGCGTGGTCCCTATGAAATCCGCGCGTTCACCGCCGCGGGCGAATGGGCGGAACAGAAAGTTGATCTTAAGCAGTTCGAATGGACGGATCACGGAGGCCGCTTTTCGGGACGGGCAAGCTGGCGCGCGCTCACCAACGAAGGAGATTTCCAGGCGCATAGTTCGATCGATGCCAGGCAGCTGCTTCAGGAGTTCGGTCTGGGGAAATACCTGGCGGAGGCCACTTTTACGTCCCATCCGCTGGTTGAGCTTTCCGGGTCTGTGAATCTGGCGGAGGCGGCCCCTCGCGTCAGTGTCATTGGCCGCGCGCAGGTTGAGAATTTCACCTTCAAAGCCATTCCGCTTCTTAGCCTCGCGGCTGATTTTTCATGGGATGGGCAACGCACAATGCTGCGCGACGTCCGGCTGCGTCATGCCTCCGGGGAACTGCTCGCCGATTACCTGGATGCGCCCGGAGATTTCCGCCTCAACGTCGAAAGCTCCATCAATCCGGGCGTGGTGCGTCCTCTCGTGGACGGCGGTCTCCAGGAATTTCTTGGCCATTGGGAATGGCCGCGGCCGCCGAACGTGCGGCTCAAAATACGCGGTCCGTCCCGTGATCCGAAGACGTGGGCCGGCGACGGCAATGTCGCCCTGCAACGCACGCGGTTCCGCGGCATCTGGATGAATACCGGCAGCGCGGAGGTCCGTTTCGCGGATGGAGCGATTACGTTTAATGATTTTCGCGTTGTCCGGGACGAAGGCGTCGGCACCGGCTCCTTTACCTACGATCCGGTTCATCATGAAGTGCGGATCGCAAACGTGCGCACGACTCTGCGTCCGACGGATGCGATCTTCTGGATCGAGCCGAAGCTTGCGAAGGTCGTCGCGCCATACAAATTTCGCAGCCCGCCGACTTTGGTTGCGAACGGCCTTGTCCAATACCGCGGCGGGAAGAAGACACGGCTCGAGATCGCGGTCGATGGTTCGTCGGGGATGGACTACGTTTTTCTCGGCAAGACGCTGCCGCTCGAGCGCGTGCAAGGGAAGTTGCTGATCACCGACGATCGCGTGCAGTTACTGCCGGTGGAAGGAATGCTTTTCGGCGGCGAGGTTAAAGGAACGGCGGATATTTCGATTGCGAAGGAAGATCCGCGCTACCGGGCCAGCGTCTCGCTCGCCGGGGTGGATTTTCCGAAGCTGACCGATCTTTATTTCAAGTACGAAACGGCGCGGGGTGAACTATCAGGCACCTACGATTTCCAGGGTTTCGGCGAAGATGCCCGCACCATGCAAGGCGTTGGAAAGATCAAAGTGGCTAATGGCGACGTCTTCGTTATCCCGGTCTTCGGGCCGCTCTCGGGTTTGCTCTCCGCCATTGTTCCAGGCGCCGGCTACAGCGTCGCAAAGCAAGCGACGGCCAGCTTCACGACCAAAGACGGCGTCATCCACACCGACGACTTCAAGGTCTCCGGCAAGCTCTTCGGCATGGTTGGGCATGGCGACATCCATTTCCTCGACAACAAGCTCGACTTCGACATCCGGATCAGCGCGAGCGGTCCGGGCGCCGTCCTGACGCCGGTCTATTCGCTTTTCGAATACAAAGGTGAAGGGAGCCTCTCGAAGCCAAACTGGCATCCAAAGAATTTCTGATTGCTGCCATGTCGAGCGAAGCCGGGACATCTCTCGAATTAGCAGCCACCGGGAACGCGTGAGATCTCGCGGCTTCGCTTCGCTCCGCTCGATATGACGAAAGCTCTCCTCGGTGCGCACATGTCGATCGGCGGAGGGCTGCATCGCGCCATCGAACGCTCCTGCTCGATCTCGAGCACGGCCATGCAGATTTTTGTGAAGAACAACATGCAGTGGTTCGCGCGGCCCTTGGAGAAAACGGAGATCCTCGCCTTCCTGCGCCACGCCCAACGTTGTCAGCTCGAGGCGGTCTTCGCGCACGCCAATTACCTGATCAACCTCGCTGCCACCAATCCGCAGTTTCACGCCAATTCTCTGCGCGCGCTCGCCGAGGAACTGACGCGGGCCGATCAGCTTGAGCTGCCGTTTCTCGTCTTGCATCCGGGCGCGCATCTCGGCGCGGGGATTGATCCTGGGCTCGACAAAATCGTCAGCTCGATCGATGCCGTGCACACGGTTCTGCGGAAGACGAAAACGAAAATCGCGCTGGAGACGACGGCTGGTCAGGGCTCGTGTGTGGGCGACGGGTTTGAGCAGATCGCGCAGATTATCGCGCGCGTGCAGCAACCGGAGCGGCTCGTCGTTTGCCTCGATACGGCGCACGTTTTCGAGGCGGGTTACGAC
>JACCXA010000174.1 GCA_013697365.1 Chthoniobacterales bacterium | reverse complement strand
TCTTTGATCAGTGCAAGCTGAGATTCTTTGAACGTAAAGTAGCTCTTATTCCCATTGTTGACGACCAGATCCAAGTCGGCATCTCCGCTTAGCTGCTCGTAAAGATACCGGCTGGCGTCTTGATAGCGTTTGTCATTGGGATCGCCGTTGACTATTGCGTTTAGATCATCAGTGCCGGTCGCCGCGAGCGAATAATTGGGCATTCCGGTCGGAGGCGTTGAAATGGATATGCCCCGCGGGTAAATGCCATTATCCGCCTTATAGCTCTCCAGCGCCGCAGACATGGCTGCGATCTCTGCCTCGGCGCGCGAGCGGTTACCTTTCTTCTGCACGTAGCCGGAGGTGCTCAGGATCAATCCCGCCAGCACGATGATGACCGCCATCACTATGAGCAGTTCGACAATCGTAAACGCAGACGCGGAACGGCGACGCACCTGTCGCCAGACTTGATTTTCAAGGCGACAGGAGTGTCGCCCTTCCATGGCGCGCGCACTCAACCTTGCGCCTGGAGGCCGCTGATGATGCTGATGAGCGGCATAAAGAGGGCGATCACGATCGTGCCGACCACGAGCGCGAGGAACACGATCATGATTGGCTCGAGCATGGAGGTGAGTCCCGCGACGGAGTTGTCGACTTCATCGTCATAGATCTCCGCGATCTTCAAGAGCATCTGCGGCAACTGGCCGGTTTCTTCGCCGACATCGATCATGCTGATCACCATGGGCGGGAAGGCGCCGCTGGCTTCGAGAGGTTGCATGATCGATTCACCTTCTTTCACGCTGTCGTGCACCTGTGAGATGGCGTGGGCCAGAATCGAGTTGCCCGCGGTATCGCGGGTGATGTTCAGCGCCTGCAAGATGGGGACACCGCTCGTGACGAGCGTCCCAAGGGTGCGGGTGAAACGCGAGATTGAGGTTTTGCGATTCAAATCACCCACTAACGGCGCGCGCAGCTTGATTTGATCGATCGCTTTCCGTCCTCCGACGGTCCGGCCCAGCATCTTGATCCCAATGACCAGAGCGATGATGACTCCGATAATGATCAACCAGTGATCCTTGACCAGGTTGCTGGCACCGATGACGAACAGCGTGATGGTCGGCAGAGGCTTATCACCGAGCATGTCTTTAAAAATTTGCTCGAACTTCGGGACAATGAAGACGAGCAGGAACGCCATGATCGCGACGGCGAGAAACATCACGATGATGGGATAGATCATCGCTGCCATGACCTTGTTTTTGATCTTCTGCGCCTTCTCCTGAAACTCAGCCAGGCGCGTAAGGACAAGCTCCAGCACACCGCCCAGCTCACCAGCGCGCACCATGTTGACGTAAAGGTTGTTGAAGACCTTCGGGTGCTGCGCAAGGCCCTCTGAAAAGGTGCCGCCGCTTTGCACGGCCTCAGACAGGCGGGCGATGGTGGGCTTTAAGACTTTATCCTGCTCCTGCTTCTCCAGCACAGTCAAAGCGCGCAAGAGAGGAAGTCCCGAATCAATCAGAGTGGCGAGCTGTCTGGTAAAGACCATCAGGGTCTTGGTCTTGACCGTCTTTTTCTGGAAAAGAACGAGTCCTTTCCCTCTGGCCGCTGCGGGTGCGGATGCGGCCTTGACCGCTTTGACCTTTTGTTTGCTCGCCTTCGTTTCGCGCGCGGTGCCCTTGCCCTCCTCGAAGACATTGGTCGGAAAGTAGCCTGCCTGCCGAAGCTGCCCGATGGCGTCGTTTGAGGAACTAGCGTCGACTAAACCGGTCGATTCCTGGCCACGGGCGTCGAGAGCTACGTAAGTGAAGCGCGGCATAAGCAGGCGACGGACGGACGGTAGGAAGCGCGCGTCACGATGTCGAGCCTTCTCAGGTCCGCGACGGCGAGAAAGCGACGCAATCGCCTTCAGGTATACTTCAACACTTCTTCCACCGTCGTATCCCCGTCGAAAATGCTGCGCAGGCCATCCTGGCGCAGCGTGACCATGCCCAACTCAACCGCTTTTTGCTTCAGGACCACGGTGGGGGCGCGCTCATTGATCAACTCCCGGATCGGGTCGTTCATCTTCAAAAGCTCATAGATGCCGACACGCCCTTTGTATCCGGTCTTATTGCAGGCGTCGCATCCTTTCCCGAAGTAAAAATCTTTCCTGCCTACGTCGCTCCGCGAAAGCTGAAGCTGATCCAGAAAGAGCCGCGTCGGCTGATAGGTGGTGCGGCAACTCGGACAGATGCTGCGCAGCAAACGCTGGCCCAGGACTCCCTCGAGCGTGGAGGAAATGAGGAATGGCTCCACGCCCATGTCGATGAGACGGGTCACGGCGCCGGCCGCGTCGTTCGTGTGCAAAGTGGTAAAGACCAGGTGGCCGGTGAGCGAAGCCTGAATTGCGATCTGGGCCGTTTCCACATCGCGCGTTTCCCCCACCATGATGCGGTCCGGGTCCTGGCGCAGAAAGGCACGGAGGACGCGCGCGAAAGTCAGCCCGATGCTTTCGTTCACCGGTACTTGCACAATGCCTTCAAGGTCATACTCCACTGGCTCCTCCGCGGTCAGGAGCTTCGAATCGATCGTGTTGATTTTGCGGAGACAGGAATAGAGCGTCGTGGTTTTTCCCGAGCCGGTCGGGCCGGTGACAATGAAGATGCCGTTCGGCCGGTGGATGACCTCGATGATGTAATCGTGAATGTAATCCGGCATCCCGAGCGCCTCGAGGTCGAGGTTGACGGTTGAGCGATCGAGCACGCGCAAGACCACGCTCTCACCGAACTGCGTCGGCAAAGTAGAAACGCGCAGGTCGATCATGCGGCCCGCCATGTTCTTTTGAATGCGGCCATCCTGCGGAAGGCGGCGCTCGGCGATGTTAAGGTTCGCCATCACTTTGACGCGCGAAATAACGGGCAAGGCGAGGTGGCGCGGTGGCGGGGCCATCTCGTAAAGCGCCCCGTCCACGCGGTAGCGAATCTTGAATTCGTGTTCAAACGGTTCGAAATGGATGTCGCTCGCGCGATCCTGGATCGCCTGGAATAAAATCAAGTCCACGAAGCGGATAATAGGGGTTGCATTCGCCTCCGCTTCCGCGTCAGAAAGAGTGTCTTCGCCCTTGCGCAGAGTGAGGAGTTCCCCGGCCTCGCCGAGCTGTTTCAGGATCTCCTCCATGCTGGAGGTGTCTGAGCCATAATGCTCCTTGATCCGTTCTTCGATCTGCTCCGTCGGCGCGACGACGACCTGGATGTCTCTGCCCAGAGCGAAGCGCAGATCCTCAGCGGCGCGAAGATCCAGCGGATCCACCAAAGCCACCGTGATGCCGTCCTGAGATGCGCCCAGCGGCAGGGCGCGATGAAGCCGCGCCAGGCCGCTCGGGATCAGGCGTAAAGTTTCGGCAGGGAACTCGCGACCATCGAGATCGACAAAATCAGTCCCGAGAGCGTCAGCGATGATCTGGTAGAATCCGCTTTTTTCGACGAACTCGTTGTCGACCATCGCTTGCACGAGGCTCTTGCCATTGAGGTTTGCTTCCTGCAGGAGGTCATCGAGCTGCGAGGGCGGCAGGATGCGCTGCTCGAGGAAAAGATCAGCGACTTGCCTGTTGTTCATGGGCGAAAGTTGAATCGTTGAATCGCGAGGCGGATCGCGGTCTGTCCCAGTTACGATTTACCCTTTTAATTCGCATCCCCCAGGGTGATGGAGATCACTTCTTCGGCCGAAGTCATGCCGCCCAGAATCTTGCGCACTCCATCTTCGCGCAAAGTGCGCATGCCCAGCTCGCGCGC
>JACCXA010000061.1 GCA_013697365.1 Chthoniobacterales bacterium | reverse complement strand
GCCGCACAGCCGGGACGGCCGCGCTCCGCTTCGGGCACGGGAAGCGCACAGTTTTCCCCGATTCTCTGGACGTCCTTTCTGGCGCCCCGACTCTCCCAGATTTCGCGTTGCCATTGGATTGGCTTCGCTTTGATTGATGGCCCAATGCCCCGGGCTTTTCCGACAGCGGTCATCGAGAATCTCCAGCCGCTCGTCGATGGCGGGCGTTACCCGATCAAGCGCGTCGTCGGAGAAGATCTCATTGTCGAGGCGGATGTTTTCAAAGACGGCCACGACGTTGTGGCTGCAATTCTGAAGTGGCGCATCATCGGCGAGACGCGCTGGCATGAGACGGGAATGACGCTCGCCGGCAACGATCGCTGGCGCGGTGTCTGTTCGCTTTACGAGAACACCACCTACGAATACACGGTCGAGGCCTGGGCGGACACGTTTGCCGGGTGGCAGCATGAGTTCGCTGCCAAGTTTAACGCAAGAATCGCCGATCTCCGGAGTGAGACGCTCGAAGGAGCGGCCTTGCTCGAGAAAGCCGCCGCGCGGGCAGGTGAGACGGGCGATGGCGAGCGTCTCTCCGAGCTGGCTCAGCGCATCCGCGACGGCGACAACGCGCTAGTCGAGGCCATTGCGCATTCGGGCGAACTGGAAGTCTTGATGGCGACCTATCCGGATCGTTCCAGCGCCACACAGTATGCGCCGGCTCCGCACGTCATCGTCGACCGGGTCGAGGCGCGGACGGCCGCCTGGTACGAGTTTTTTCCCCGCTCCGCGGGGGGCCGCGGTGACAAGGGCTCGACCTTCCGGGATTGCCTGCCGCGCGTGGACGACGCGAAGGCGATGGGCTTCAACGTGATTTACTTTCCGCCGATCCATCCGATTGGATTCGCGAATCGGAAGGGCCGCAACAACTCCCTCACAAGCGAGGAGGGCGAGCCAGGCGTACCTTACGCGATCGGCAACCGCCACATCGGCGCGCCCAACGGCGGCGGGCACAAGGATGTCGAGCCCGCACTCGGCACGCTGGAAGATTTCGATTGGCTCCAGCAGGAAATCCGCGACCGCGGGTTGGAGGTGGCGCTGGATTTCGCGATCAATTGTTCTCCCGATCACCCTTACGTGGCCGAGCATCCGGAGTGGTTCTACAAACGCCCCGACGGTTCGATCAAATACGCCGAGAACCCGCCGAAGAAATACGAAGACATTTACCCGCTGAACTTCCGCTGCACGACCTGGCGGGAGCTGTGGGAGGAGATGACGAGCATCATCCTCTTCTGGGCGGAGCGTGGCGTCCGCATATTCCGCGTCGACAATCCGCACACCAAGCCGGTTCCGTTTTGGGAATACCTGATCACACGGGTGCGCGGCCGCTTCCCGGACACCATCTTCCTTTCCGAAGCTTTTACGAAACCGAAGATGATGAAAGCGCTGGCGAAAGCCGGCTTCACGCAGAGCTACACCTACTTCACCTGGCGGGAATCGAAGCAGGAGTTCACCGAGTATTTCACGGAGCTGACGCAAACCGAGATGCGTGAGTATTTCCGGGGAAACCTCTGGCCGAATACGCCGGATATCTTGCCGGTGCATCTCCAGGAAGGCGGCCGCGCCGCCTTCATGATCCGCGCCGTGCTCGCGGCCACGCTCTCGAGCGTCTACGGCATCTACAGCGGCTTCGAGTTATGCGAGAACGCGCCGCTGCCCGGTCGGGAGGAGTATCTTGAAAGCGAGAAGTACCAGTGGAAAGAGCGCGACTGGGACGCGCCGGGCAACATCAAGGAATGGATCACGCGCCTCAACTTGATCCGCCGGCAGAACCGTGCGCTGCATCTTTACGACAACCTGCGCTTCTGCTCCGCCGAGAACGGACACATTCTTTCTTACGCCAAGGCGACGCTTGCGCGTGACAACCTCATCTTCGTGACGGTGAACCTCGACGCCTTCGCCACGCACAGCAGCTACGTGCACGTCCCACTCGCGGAGTTCGGTCTTAGCGAAAGTGAACCCTATCAAGTGCACGACCTCCTGACCGACGCCCGCTACACCTGGAGCGGCAGCCGTAATTATGTCGAACTCGACCCGCTCACGCAGCCCGCGCACGTTTTCCGGATTCGCCGTGCTGTCGGCGAGGGCGTCTTCGCCTAACGAGATCCTGGCCGAAAACGGCGCGCTTCCAAGCGCGGCGCCGATGGTAGCGCAAGCTTCCAGCTTGCAGGGGTCGCATTCGACGCCATTAGATCGAACATCGAACATTGAAGTTTGAAGTTTGAAGTTTGAAGTTGAAGAAACAAAGGCGCGGAGAGGCCTCTTCAACTTCGATGTTCAGTGTTCGATGTTGGATGTCTAATCTTCTTCCGTGATTCCGCCCCACATCGTCCGCGCCGGTCTTCTCATTGCCGCCGCTGCACTTACAGCTCGCGCCGAGCCTTTCT
>JACCXA010000242.1 GCA_013697365.1 Chthoniobacterales bacterium | reverse complement strand
TTCGCCGCCGCGATCAATCCGGACAGGCCAGTAAGTGAATCGGTCCGTCTGATCGCCGGGTCCAACAATCAGACCCGGCCGGATGACGAGTGTCTTCTTCGGAAACCATTTCTTCGCCTCCTGCTCCGAGAGGGCTTTGAGCGGCCCGTAGAGCCGGAAGTCCGAGGCGAGCAACGTTTCGCGTGTCTCCTTCATCGCGTCGGCGCCTTCGTACTTTGCGAGGGGCGCCGTCTCGTCGTTCTGCTGTGTGTTATCCGCGTAAACAGAAATCGTGGAGATGAAAACGTATCGGTCGACGTTCCCTTTCAGGACTTGAACAACGTCGCGCACCCAGACGGGGACGCTCGTTGGGTTGTCGATCACGACATCCCATTTGTGATCTTTCAAGGCGTCGAGCTGACCGTTGCGATCGCCGAGCAACTGTTCAACGCCTTCGGGCAGCTCACCCGGGCGCGTCTTGCCACGATTGAAGACCGTGACTTTGTGCCCGCGTTCCATCGCATATCGCACCTGGAACGGGCCGGTGAATCCCGTGCCGCCGAGAATCAGGATGCGCAATGGCCTGGGCTTTTCTTGCGCTCCGCGCGTGCGTTGCGGCGCCAAAAAGCCTGCGCCGACAGCTCCGCCGGCCATGGTTGAGACCTTAATGAATTTCCTTTTGCTTATGCTCATAGTCGTTCCGACAGCGCTGCGGTCACGGCGTAAAATCCCGATCCTTCTTCAGTCCGGCGCAGAAAGCCGCGAGGAGCCGGGCGGTATTCTCCAAATCCTCGAGCGCCAACAACTCGTTAGGCGTATGCATGTAGCGCAGCGGCACCGAAAGCAAACCGGTGGCCATTCCGCCACGTGAAAGCTGCATGGCGTTCGCATCCGTTCCAGTCCCGCGTGCGGCCGATGCAACTTGATACGGAATGCCTTCCGCCTCCGCAGTCGCCACCAAGACCTCAAAAACACGCGGATTGATATTCGCGCCCCGCGAAATCATTGGTCCGCCCCCGACCGTGAAATCGCCGGCCATCTTTTTTTCGATCCCCGGTGTGTCCGTTCCGTGCGCTACATCGAGGGCGATTCCCACGTCCGCTTCGCTGGAAAAGGCGCTCGTATGGGCGCCGCGCAACCCGATCTCCTCTTGCACGGTCGAGACGCCAATGACACAGGCTTCGAACTCGCGGCCGTGCAGCAGGCGGAGCACCTCGGTCACGATCCACGTGCCCATCTTGTTGTCGAAAGCCATCGAGACGGCGCGTTCATTCGCCAGCTCGATGTAAGGCTGGAGGAAAACGCCGGCATCGCCGAAAGCGACAAGCTGGAGCGCGTCGGCTTTGCTCGTGGCGCCGATATCCACGTAGAGATCGTGCATCTTTGGCACCTTTTTCTTGTCTTCCTCGTCCATGAGGTGGATCGCTTTCCGCCCGATCACACCGGCCACTAGGCCGTTCCGCGTCATGATCGAGACGCGCTGCGAAGTGGCCACGACGGGATCGACCCCGCCAATCGGCTCAAGGTAGAGAAAGCCTTCATCCGTGATGTACTGCACGATGAACCCAATCTGATCGCAATGTCCCGCCAGCATGATGCGCGGCCGGCCTTCTGCATGACGCGTCCCAAAGACGTTGCCCATCACATCCGTGCGAACGCTGTCGCACCACGGCTGTATGCGCTCGCGCACCAGCTTTTGTACGTCGTGCTCGTAACCGGAAGGACTCGCGGTCCCGACGAGTTGCCGGAGAAAATCTTTGCTGTCGGGATTCATGTGAAGGAAGGGACGCCCGTTTGCTCAGCGCAGGCGCCGGGTGCCGGATCGCCCCGCGGCCCACGGCCATGTGCCGAGGTAAAGCGCTTCGCCCAGGATAGGCACACCACCTTCCGAAGGATCTGCGCCGCGCGCTGAGATGATGCTCGCCCGGGATGTGCCCGGTGACCACGCGCAACCGTCGCCCGCCACCGGGGGACAGTGGCGATTTGGTGCGGGAGGGGGATTGAATGGCGGGTCATGACTCCGCGAGTCTAAATATCGTCGGCCTCCTGTCGCCAGCAGAAATCCAGACCACCGCAGGTGGATCCGTTGCACTTCCTTCGCGGGGTGCGGGGTTAAACGCGGCTTTGGATGGCTTGCGAATCCGCTCGATCATCCCGTTCAATGATGAGGGTTGGCGGCACGGGCGAGCGACCGCAATCACCGCCATAAATGGTCAGGCCGCCGATCGGCAATTTATCCGACGGCACGACGCAGTGCAGATAGAAAAGATCCGAGCCGGCATTCGCCAGGACCTGCCGCAGCAGCTCGCCCTCGACGGCGGCGTGCGTGACATAGCCATAAGCCCCGCGTCCTCCGCGCAGGTAACTCAGCGCTCCTCCGGCATCGTGAGGGTGGTTCGGGAGGAGGCCGGTGTAGATGCGTACGCCATTAAGAAGGAGGCGAAATGATGTCGGGTGTGCGAACGAGTCGGTCTGCGGGGTGCCCAGACGACGAGCGGA
This sequence comes from Chthoniobacterales bacterium, assembly GCA_013697365.1. Lineage (GTDB taxonomy): Bacteria > Verrucomicrobiota > Verrucomicrobiia > Chthoniobacterales > UBA10450 > JACCTI01. The sequence continues at coordinate 6,498 of JACCXA010000242.1, read as the reverse complement.
AACTTCGCAAAGCACGATGATCTTGGTGGCGTTGCGAATTTCGTCCGCCGTGACCCGAAACTGGTATTCGAAAAAGCCATGTCCTTCGCCGTAACACGACCCGTCCTCTTCCGCTTCCGCGCGTTCGCTGCTCCCGCCGCTCCAATCCATCGTATTCCACGCCTGGGGCTGGGCTCGGAAGATCAACCCGGATGCAGTCTCTTCGCGCGCGGGGAAGCCGCCATCGACGAAGAATTGCACGTAGTTGCGCGCCAGGAGCACACCTTCCGGCGTGACCGCTCGCACCCAGAGAGTGCAAAGCATGGTCTGGCTCGGCAGCCGGAATTTGATCTTCTCCGCCAAGGCGACCCAATACTGCGGAAAGTCGATCGCTCTGCTCCCAATCAGCAATCGATCGGTGGCCCAGCCTAACGAGTCAATCCCACTCAGCGTCCAATGCAGCGTCACGTCGCGACGCTCTTTCCGGGCAAAATGAGAGGAGAAGACGCTGATCTCCAGTTCCGCGCCGGGCGCGCAACGCGAGATGGGTGGGGCGTCGATCGGGAGGACGTCGCCCTGATTCACGGTCGTAGGATCGTAGCCGAATGTCTTCGGCGTGCGGTCATAATTCAGAAAGCCGTTCTGCTCCCATTCCACGTCGTGCAGCTCGGTGTAGATGTAGGCGGAGAGATGGCCATGGAGCCGCAGCTCGTTCGTCAGGAACTTGAAACTCCAGCTGACGTCGATATCGCCATCGAGCGCTCCGACGCCGCCATACTCGCTGTTGATGAGTGGCTGCTGGCCCTGCTCGAAGCCGGGGGTGTAATTAAAACCTGAACCGGCGTAAGTCTCCTTGACCACCTTCGCGATGTGTTCTTTCGCATGGTTGTAATCGTTCGTGTAGAAGTGCCACGAGTTCACGTCGGTCCGCGAATGGCCGTAATTCTCCACGTGCTCCCAGAAGACCACGCTCATGTCTTCCACCAGCCGCGTCGGGTCGAGTGACTTTGCCAGCTCCCACATTTGATCGACCCAGCTAAACGATTGCAGGTTTTGCACCTTCGTCCCCGGCGGGCGCTCCACGATGGCACCGCCTGCCGTCGGGACCTTAGGGTTGATCAACTTCATGAAGTCCGCCTGCCCGCCGAAGCCCCAGGTCTCGTTGAACAGGCACCAGCCGATGATGGAGGGGTGATTGAAGTCGCGCGCAATCCCTGCCCGCATGGTCATCTCGTAGCGCTGCCGGCCGAGCGGGGTGTCGCCGCCTTCTCCGAAATTCGGGAAGTCCGCCAGGAGCAGAATGCCGATGGTGTCGGCGTAATAGAGGAGGAGGGGGTCATCGATCTTGATGTGCACGCGGAGGAGATCGAACCCGAAGCGTTTCGCGTAGGCGATGTCGTCCTTTAGAAACTGCACGTCGCCCGCCGTGTAAACGCCGTCCGGGTAGTAAGACTGGTAAAGGGCTCCGCGAATGTAGATGGCCTCGCCGTTCAGACACAGCGCGGCCGGCGCGGAGGCATCTTCGGCCGGCTTGGTCGAGATACTCCGCACGCCGAAATACCCGTGCACGAAATCCGCTTCGGCTCCGTTGCGCAGGGTGAACTGGACGTTGTAAAGCTGCGGATTGGTGGGGTCCCAAAGGAGCGCCGAACCCAGCGGAACAGTTCCCCTGGCCCCCCCGTCCTGGACCGCGACTTCCTTCGCAAAACGGCGCCCATCGGGCGCGCTGACCTCGATCAGGCAGTCGCTTCCGCCGTTGGTGAAAAGCTCGATGCTCGCCTCGCCTCGCTCGATGTCAGTCGTGATCTCGAACCGCTCGATGAATGTCGCCGCGCGAGGCTCAATGAAAACGGTTTGCCAAATCCCACTGACGCTCGAGTACCAGCCCCACTGCTTTCCTACCGGCTGCTCCCGATTATCCATCTGATCCTCAACTCGGAAGATAATCGTAGCGGAAAGTTCGCCGTCGGGCCGGCTGCGCAAGGTCTCCGTGAGGTCGAACTCAAACGGCAGATAGCCGCCTTCGTGCCGGCCCAGATGATGCCCGTTGCACCAGCAATCCGTAAAATAATCCGCGGCGCCGACCGTGAGGATGATGCGTTTCCCGCGCCAATGGTCGTTCTGCGGGATGCTGGTCGTCCGCCGATACCAGCCGATCTCGTAGCGGGCCGCGTCGCGGTAATTGAAACGATCGACTTCGAGCGGATTGCGATAAACGCGCCGCGAAAAGTAGTTGTCGTTCCCGGCGGCGTCGGCTTCACCCCACGCGGCGAGCGACTCCCAGCAGAATGGGACCGTGATCTGTTCGTCCCAGTGGCCTTTGTCCGGCACGAACCATTCCTGCTCGGCGCCGGTCCCCTCGGGATCGAACTTGAACTCCCACGCGCCGTTTAAGTTCTTCCAATCGACGCCGTGCACAAAACCGCGCTGCCGATCTGGCCGCGGGTGCTCAGGGCGCGGGAGAAAGGTACCGATCGCCATAGGGCCTACGGTTCACGATGCGACAGTGAAGGCGCAAGAGTTTTCACCCCCAAACGCTGCATGGCGGTATTTCCTCGGACGTCGGGGGGAGTTCGGCGCTCTATAACTTCCAGGCTGCGGCCGCGCCATCAGCGATCTGGCAGACAAAGGCTGCCGGTCGATGCCCGCTCGCTTCCGCATACTTCGCGCGGAGCGCCTCCACCACCTCCTCTGCTTCCGCTGCTTCGACCAATGTGACAGTTCCGCCGCCGAAACCGCCACCCGTTAGCCGGGAGCCCAGCACACCGGGGAGCGATTGCGCGATCGTCACCATTTGATCCAACTCCGGTGTGCTGTTTTCGAAGTTTGTCCGCGAGCTCTCATGCGAGGCGTTCATTAACACGCCCACTTCTGCAACGTCCGCCTCGGCCAGCGCATTCACTGCGCGCCAGACACGGTCGTTCTCACCAACAATGTGCGCCGCGCGTTGGTACAAAACCGGGTCGAGCGACGCGCGCGCCAGTTCCAAGTGGTCGGGTGTCACATCGCGCAGGCTTTCGGCACCGAGCGCTTCCGCTGCGGCGGTGCATTCCTCGCGTCGCCGATTGTATTCGCCCGCCACCAGACTGTGCCTCACGCCGGACTCTGCAATGACCAGGGCAAACCCCGCGGGAAACGGGATCGTGCGCACTTCCTCACTCTGGCAATCAAGATAGACCAGATGATTGGCCCGGCCGAAGACCGAGGTCACTTGATCGAGCAACCCTGACTGCACGCCGACAAACTCGTTCTCAGCGCGTTGGCAAAGCTTCGCGATGGCGAGCGGCTCCATGCGAATTTCGTGCAGCTTCATGAGCAACCCTGCGGTCGCGACTTCAAACGCCGCCGAGCTGGAGAGCCCTGCCCCCGCTGGCACATCGCCGGAGACTTCGGCGGCGAAACCTCTCAGCTCGTAGCCTTCATTAAGAAACTGCTGCACGACGCCGAGGGGATAATTTGCCCAGCGTTCATCCGCCTGCTGTTGCAGGCGCTGTAGCGAAGTTTGGATACCCGCACCCGAGGTCTTCGAGGTAAAGATGATCGCCTCGTCCTGCCGCGATATGCCGGCGACGGTCAGGCCGCGGTCAATCGCCGCTGCGAGCACAACGCCCTGATTGTAATCAGTGTGGTTGCCGAGGAACTCGACGCGACCAGGAGCGTAAGCGGATGCGGGACTCACGGCGGACCTTCTCACATTCGCCCGGCGCCGGTGCGGAAAAAAACGCGCGGCGGGAAAGACTGCGGTAATAGCGATAACCCATTCTGTCTCACTTCTCGCACGTCTGATTCCGTTCTCGACGCGCGGCGCGCTTTTGTGTGCACTGCCGCTCCGTGAGCCTGCCGGATTTCCTGCTTTATTCCGACCGCGCGATGATGGACAGCGCGCTTCTCATCTTCCGCATGGGGATTGGCGTCTGCTTTGTCGTTCATGGCCTGGGGAAACTGGGAATCGTCGGGCCGGGAAACATGGCGGGATTCAGTTCCTGGTTGAAGTCCCTGGGATTTCCTTATCCCGAATTTCAGGCGCGTGCGGCGATGATGACCGAACTGGTCGGAGGCGCGATGATCGCATGCGGACTCGGGACACGAGTCGCGGCGATTTTCTGCTGTGTGACAATGCTGGTCGCGGCGCTTTTAGGCCATAAGGGTGGTGGTTACCTGGTCACAAACAACCCACCCGGTAATGAGTACGCGCTGAACCTCGCGCTTCTCATGATCGTGCTGGTCCTGTTCGGCCCGGGGCACTACTCGTTAGACTTTCTCCTTTTCGGAGGTCGCTAACCGCGCCCCGTGGTGGTCGCTTCTTTTTACCGAGCCTTCTGTTCGTTGACCGCGACGATTTGAAGGTCGTCCCCCATCACTTCCAGGAGAAGCGTTTTAGTGACCCTGCCTGAGGAGCGCTTCGTGCCATTCCGGAGATCGTAGCGGAGCGGGAAGGTCACACTCAGGCGGCTGTCGGCCTGCGGTTTCACCCGCACTTCGCCGGCGAGCCAGAAGCGCCGACTCGGCCAGCGTTGCGCGTATGTTTGCAGATCGCGCCGGATCTTTTCGCGGGCGACCATTCCTTCGTCGTAGTAATTTACCCGATCGCCGAAGAATTCGAGCTCGGCTCCGATTTGTGTATCAAGCCCGGCGAGCACAAAGGCACCAACGTAGTCCCGTAGGCGTTCCTTGCTCAGGACGAGCGTTGCCTCGTAGGGAGAATCAGGCGCCGCAGGCGCAGTGGTCAGCGGCGAAGTGGACGCAACGGCGGGAGCGGTTGCCGTCGGTGCGGGCGGGCTCTTCGCCTTCAGGTTTTCCAGGAATTCCTGATCGCTCTTCCGTAAACGCCGCCATGTGTCTGAGTCAGCCGGGGGGGCAGGTGAACTGGGGGCAGCTGTCTTGGTGCTGACTACCCCAAGGGCTTTCGCTGTCGCAGCGTCCAGTTGGCCGGAAATCTGGAGCCCGTTTCGAATCTGGTAACGCGTTATAGCTGCCGAGGTGTCGCTGCTCGCGGTGCCATTCACCTCTCCGAAATAAAACCCGCCTTCCTTCAGCCGCGCTTGTGCAGCCCGAATGTTGTCATCAGCCGTAGCGGATGGGATTCCGCAAAGGAAAATCGCGAACAAGGCAGAAAGAAATCGATTCATCACAATTTGGAAATCGGATGTGAGCACCCGGTTGCACGCGCAAAATCGAGAAGATCTCAGCTTTTAGCCAGATCCTCGGGCGTAAGCACCAACCGCTCGACACGGCTGCCGCTGGCGAGGCTTTCCACGACCTCAGGCACATCGGCAAGACTTACGCGGCCATAGAAGAAATGATCGGGCTCCACGAGAATCGTGACGCCGGCCGAGCATTGATCGAGGCAACTTACCGTGCAGACTCGCGCCTGGACTTTCGCCATCCCGCGCGCTTTGACTTGTTCCTTCAGGGCCAGGTGCACCGCTTCTGCGCCACGCTCCATACAGCAGCCTTTCTCATGGCCAGGCGCCCGCCGGTTTGTGCAGACGAAGAGATAGCGCTCTCGTTGGGGCATGGAAGAGGTTGGCAGGCGGCGCCGCGCGGAAGCAAGTGAAAGTGCACTCTGGAGACGGGCTGGAAGATGAGCGCGCGTAAGATTCGTGCGCAATCGCCGGAGATTTGTCCCGTTTGCGGCGAGGAAGTTCTGCCGCGATCGCTCGCCTGTCCGGGATGCGGCGCCGATCACAACTCCGGCTGGCGGGAGGGCGCTGAGAGCCGCGACGCCCTCGGTGAGGAGGAGGAGGACTTCGATTACGACAAATTCGTGGCGGAAGAATTTGGATCTTCCGCCAAGCCGGCCGGAATCAAGACGGTCTGGTGGATCACTGCGATTCTAATTCTGATTGCACTGGCCGCGCTCTTCTTTTACCGCCTCGGCTGATTTCGATGAAAACGTCGGACCGATCTATCTGCGGGCTTCAAAACGCAACAGTCCTTCAACCGATATCGGCTGAAGGACTGCGATACGGAACGCTGGTGGGGTTAAGGAGTGGGGGAGGGAGAAGGAGATGGCGAAGGCGAAGACGATGTGTCTACGCCTTGTGTGCCTGATTCCGTGCTGGAGCTGGAAGTAGAGCTCGACTTCTTGCCTGAGCTTTTCTTCCGCGTGGAAGACGACTTCTTGGTCGTGTCGCCGGAGGCACCTTTCTTGGTGCTCATCTCCTGCGAACTGCTGCTGGTCGTGGTCGCCGTTTCCGTCTTGCTCGCGCAGGAACTGAGGAAGGCCACGCCCGCCATGCAAACGATGGCGCTAAGGATTGATTTGGTCATAGGGTTGTAGTTAACGACTCCAAATGCTTCGACGTCAGGTCGCATCGCAAGCTATTAATCTACGCTGTCTCGGAATAGCCCTCTCGTTAGCTACTCCGCCCAGAGGGCCACGATGGGATTGACCCGCGTCGCCCGGCGCGCCGGCACGAAGACCGAAGCCGAGGCGACCGCAGCGAGCAAAGCCGTAACAGCGCTGTAGATCCAGGGATCGAGCGTGTTCACCTTAAAGAGAAAGTTCTGCAGTGC
>JACCXA010000231.1 GCA_013697365.1 Chthoniobacterales bacterium | reverse complement strand
CTACAGCAATCAGCTCCTCGCTGGCTAACGAGCATTCTGCGCCGTTCTCGCATGCAAGAGCACGAACGGTCCGCTAGCACGACCTAAGGCGCCGCGTTTCGGCGCGGGAAGTCCCGGATATTCCCGGACGCTGCGAGGGCTTCAGGAAGTTTACTGAATTGTCACATCCCTGACATCAGCCCGTCACAATCGTTAGCCACGTTCTGCGCCGAGACAACCCGTGGCTGTCGTGGCCGCAACCAACCCCAAGGAGAAATATGTTCGTAAAGAAATCCCTCTTCGCCGTGGCCGCCTTAACCCTGGCCTTCGGCGGAATCACTGCCCGGGCCCAGGATAACGGCGCTTTGCTCGACCTGCTCGTGCGCAAAAAAATCATCACCGACCAGGAAGCCGAAGAGCTTCGGGGCGAATTAACGAAAGAATTTTCTGCCAGTCCGGCGGGAAAATTGAAGCTTTCCACGCCCATCACCGAGCTGGAGCTCTACGGTGACGCACGCGTGCGCTACGAAATTCGGAATGGCAACAGCGGCCCGCCGGGGACGCTCGTCACCAATCCGGACGACGCACAACAGCGGAATCGCGCACGCTACCGCGTCCGCCTCGGTTTGCGCGGCACCTTGGTCGATGACTTCTTCTTTGGCCTCCGGTTGGAGACCAGCACCAGCCCGCGTTCCACGAATGTGACTTTCGGCGACGACGCCGGTCCATTCGGAAAGACGAGCGACGGCGCCTTCATCGGCCAGGTTTACATTGGATACCGGGGCTTCCGCGACATCACCCTGACCGCGGGCAGAATGCCGAATCCGTTCATCACGACTCCAATGGTCTGGGACGGCGACATCAACCCGGAGGGATTGGCGCAGCAATACAAGCACACGTTTAACCTTTCCTTCGGGGGCGGTACGACCACCGCGGCGACCGAATCATACGACAAAGACGGCAAGAGCGTCGCCGCCGCGGGAGTTACGTCAGAGCCATTCAAGCTCGGCATCGACGTCTTCGCGAACTTTGGCCAATTCGTCTATGACGACCAGAACCCGGAGAATCCGATCGGCGCACCGCCGGTCTCGGGAGGACGGCGCGTGCCGGAGAACGACGCCTACCTGCTTGGCTACCAGGTCGGCGCGCGGTTTAGATTCCCCAATAACATCTACTTCCAGCTCGCGCCCACGATCTATCACTACACTGGCTACGGGAATGACTTTAATACCTTCTTCGATGGCGGTCCGAATTTCCGCGCGGGGACGCCGCCGACGGTAAGAACGCCGAACCAGACAGGGATCAACAGCCTCCTCGTCTTCAACATGCCGGCAGAATTCGGATTTAAAATCGGGGAATTGCCCGTACGCATCTTTAGCGATTTCGCGGTCAATCTTGACGCGGAAGATCGAGCCCGCGCCGCCGGTCGCCCGGACAAGGACGATCAACGCTATGCCTATCAGATTGGCATCGGAGTGGGGCAGTTGAAGGTCAAACGCGACTGGCAGATCCAGGCGTTCTGGCAGCACGCCGAACAGTATTCGCTCGATCCGAATCTGGTTGATTCGGACATCTTCGACAGCCGCGTAAACATGGAAGGCATCGCCATCCAGGCCGGCTACGCGATCAGCGACGCGGTCACTTTCAATCTCACCTACGCTTACGGTGAACAGATCGACAACACGCTTGGGACCGGCGGCGTGGGCGATATCAGCGTCAATCCTCTGCGCGAATATCAGATCTTCCAGGCAGATCTAAACTTCAAATTCTAACCAGCCACCAACCAGAAAAACACCAAATGAAACTCACACACATTGCAGTAGCACTCGGCCTTGCCTTCGCCGGCACGCAGGCGAATGCGGAACGGCTCGTCATCAAAGGCTCCGACACGCTCGGCGCGAAGCTGGTCCCGCAACTGGCGGAGCAGTTTAAGGCGCAGAACCCCGGCACCACCTTCGATATCGCCGCGGAAGGCTCCACCACAGGCATTGCCGCGATTACCGACGGCACGGCGCAGATCGGCATGTCCAGCCGTCGCGCGAAACCGGCCGAAGTAGGCGCTGCTCAAGGCAAAGGCGTGAACATGAAACCGACGATCGTCGCCTATGACGGCATCGCGGTCATCGCAAACCAGGGAAATCCAATCAAGGCCCTGACCAAAAAGCAGGTCGAACAAATCTTCACCGGGGAGGTGACCGATTGGAGCGCAGTCGGCGGCGCGGGCGGAAAAATCTCGATCTACACTCGAAATACTTCTTCCGGCACGTATTCGGATTTCAAGGAGTTGGCGATGAAGAAGCGGGATTACGCCGGCGGCTCGCAGAAGATGGCAGGCAACGAACAAATCGCCGCTGAAGTCGGCAAGAACGCCAATGGCGTCGGTTATGTTGGCCTGGCCTACGACAAGGCACCCGGTGTGAAAGCGATGGCGATCGACGGCGTGATACCCTCGGTGCAAACGGTGCAGGCGAAAAGCTATCCGTATGCAAGGCCCACGTTCTATTACACAAACGGAGAGCCGCAGGGCGTCGCGAAACAATTCCTCGATTTCACGATCGGCTCCGCCGGCCAAAAAGTTGTCGCGCAGACGGGTTTCGTGCCGATTAAATAATTGCTCCGCAACGCGGTTAGGTGAGGACACGAGAGCCCGCCGGATTCATCCGGCGGGCTTTTCTTTTTTGAGAGGCATGCGGTTGAGACCGCGATGCCACTCCGGATTCACACGATTGTAACCTTCCTGCCATCGATTCGTCACGATCAGGACCTAGCTTCACCCTATGCAACCCCTAACGACCTTGAAAAGGATCTGTATCGCCTTTGCGCTTGGCGCCGGCCTGATCGCCGAAGCTCACGCCGATCGCCTCGTCATCAAAGGCTCCGATACTCTCGGCGCCAAACTCGTGCCGCAGCTCGCGGAAGAGTTCAAAACACAGAGCCCCGAGACCACCTTCGACATTGCCGCGGAAGGTTCGACCACCGGCATCTCCGCCATTATTGACGGAACCGCGCAGATCGGGATGTCGAGCCGCGAAGCCAAGCCGGCCGAGCTGGCCGCGGCGAAAGCCAAAGGCGTGGAAATGAAGCCGACCACCGTGGCTTACGACGGCCTCGGCGTAATCGTCAATGCGGCGAATCCCATCACCAATCTCACCAAAAAGCAGATCGAGCAGATCTTTACCGGCGAGGTGTCGGACTGGAGCGCAGTCGGCGGCAAGGGTGGCAAGATTTCGATCTACACTCGTAACACTTCCTCCGGAACATATTCCGACTGGAAAGAACTCGCGATGAACAAGCGCGACTACGCTCCCAGCTCTCAAAAGATGGCGGGCCACGAACAGATCGCGGCCGAAGTGGGCAAAAACGCGAACGGCATCGGCTATGTGGGCCTGGCTTACATGAAAGCCCCTGGCACTAAAGTGGTCTCAGTCGACGGCGCCGCGCCTTCGGGAGATGCGGTGCGCAACAGCCAATGGCCGTATGCGCGGCCTACCTTCTACTACACGAACGGCGAGCCGCAGGGCGCCGCGAAAGAGTTCGTTGATTTCACCCTCAGCGAGGGCGGACAGAAGATCGTGGATCGGGTCGGCTTCGTCGGCGTGAAAGAGATCAAGTAAACCTCGTCGTCGTTTTCAGTCAGGGACTCTAGCTAACGATTCTGCGCACAACATCGCTCACGGGAAGAACATGATCGCCGAACCGCCGCGCCTCAGAAATGTTCGCATCGTGACAATGCCGACGCCGCGGCAGGTCCGCACCGCGTGGGTTTCGGATCTCCATCTCGGCACGCGCTCCAGTAACACGGCCGCGTTCCTCGATTTCCTGCGCGATTACGAGATCGGCACACTTTATATCGTGGGCGATTTGATTGATGTCTGGCAACTCCGGCGCGGCGTTTATTGGCCGCAGGAGCACAACGACGTCATCCAGAAAATTCTCCGGAAAGCGCGCAAGGGGACACAGATCATCTACATCCCCGGCAATCATGATGAATTCGTCTCCGGGTTCTACGGCGATTACGGCAACATCACCATCCAGAAGCAGGCCATCCACACCACGGCCGATGGCCGCCGTCTTCTCATCATCCACGGCCACGAGCTGGACACTGTGGTGCAAAACGTTCGCTGGCTCGCTTTCGCTGGCGACGTCGGTTACCAGTTCCTCCTCTCGCTAAATCCGACGATCAACTTCGTCCGGCGCCGGTTCGGCTTCGGTTACTGGTCGTTAAGCGCGTATGCGAAAAAGCGAGTCAAGGATGCGGTCAGTTTCATCGGCGAATTCGAGAAAGAGATCGTCCGATACGCCGCCCAGTTCGAAGTCGATGGAGTGCTTTGCGGCCACATCCACAGCCCGGCCATTCATCAAGTAGCCGCCACCACCTATTACAACTGCGGCGATTGGGTCGAGACCTGCTCGGCGCTCGTCGAGCGCGAGAACGGCGAGATCGAGCTGATAAACTACAACCCGTTCGCTTCCGGCGCGCGCATCCACCACGTGAAAGAAAGCGCCGTACCTTTAACGTTATGACAAAGGTGAAGGAGAAGAGAAGCACCCGCGCGCCGAAGGGTCCGGTGCGCATGCTGGAAGCGGAGCTCCTGGAGTTACGCCGTGATCTCCGCGCCACCTTGCGCGCTTACGCGGCGCGTCTGGAAGTTCATCTCGCGGAGGGGACCGCTGTGGTCGCGGCTTCGAAAGACGCCGACGATTTGCCGCGCGAGCAGCTGCACCGCATCCGTGACCTCACGATGATGGTCCGCAATCGCAAAGTGAAACCGGAGAAAGGCCGTCGCAAGGATTTGCGGAAGCTCGATTCACTGATCGAGGAACTACAGTTGTTCGCCCAGAAAGGAAACGGCAGCGCGAACTAGCCGTCGCCGCCGTTACTTCGCGAAAGTCTTCGCTATCTTTGGCGTTACCACCCAAAGAATTGTCCCGCCGCCCTTCGGTGCATTCAGTTCCAGGCACGCCACGCCGGCTTTCGCCATCTCCACTCGACCGCCGGTCAGTTGTTTCACGACCGCGCTGAAATTCGGCTCGTGCCCGACGACCATGAGATCTTCGCCGTGACATTCGCTAATCAACTTCCGCAGTCTCGGCAAACTGAATTCCTTTCCGAGGTCGGCTTCTTCCCGTAATTCGATGCCGAGACGACGAGCTGCGATTCTGGCGGTCTGAAACGCGCGCGGCAGCGGGCTGGAGAGGATGATCGCCGGCTTCACGCCCAGGTCGCAGAGCAGGTTGGCCACGCGCCGCGTTTCCTTCTTTCCCTTCTTCGTCAGCGGGCGTTCGTCGTCCGGTCGGTCCCAGTCTGGCCAGTCGGCCTGGCCGTGTCGCAGAAAATAAAGCTTCATCCCGCCTCTGGATTCGCAGCGCAGCGCTTTCGCACGTGCGTGTCACCGAATTGTCACAGTGCTGTCATTGCTCGCGTCCGCCGGATGAGTTGAGAGTCGATCATGCAGCTAAAGTCGAAGCGATTGAGCCGCGTGTGCGCGCTTGGCTTCATCCTGCTTGCTTCCAATGCAGACGCGGCCGGCTTCGGCAGAGAAGTCTTTGTTAGTGTCCCAGACCAGGAACTGGCGCTCCTTGATGAGGGCAAGCCTGTAGCCCGTTATCCTGTCTCGACTTCGAAGTTTGGAATCGGCGATGGCGTGGGCACTTATCGCACGCCGCTCGGAAGGCTTTTTGTGAGCGGCAAGATCGGCGATAGACTTCCTTCCGGTTCAGTCATTAAGCGCCGCCTTGCCACCGGGGAAGTGTTAGCGCCGAACGCGGCCGGCCGCGATCCGATTGTTTCGCGTGTGCTTTGGTTACGCGGGGCTGAGGATCAAAATAGGAATGCGCACGACCGCTGTATCTATATTCACGGGACGGCGGAAGAGGAGCGCGTCGGGCGGCGTGCCAGCTTTGGCTGCGTCCGCATGCGCTCGAAGGACGTCATCGCACTTTACAGCCGCGTGCACATCGGCACCCGCGTCACGATCTCAGAGAAGAGGCTCAGCGACTTGCTCCCCGCGGAAGCACCGACGCTCCTGGCGCGCGATTACTGAGCGCTGCGCGCGGGATTACAGCCGGCTACAAGAAGGAGCGACTGGGCTTAGCCGTAACAATGCCGTTGGATTGGAAGAAGTGTCGCCAGTCGTAGCGGCGACGCCCTCGCCGCCAGATTGGGCGCACCCAAACCGACCAGAGAGACTCGCGGCGAAGGCGCCGCGAAACTTCCGGTGACGAGGGCGTCGCCGTTACTGCCAGTCGATCGCCTCCTGTGGTTCGAGCCTCAAAGCCGGAGGGTGTTCCAAAACCGTTCGCGTCCGATCAGGTGGCTCCGCGAGCCTCCCCCTTACGCTTCGGCGAAGCTAAAGCGTAATGCCTTGTGCAAACGCACCGGCAAGGCGGGAAGGTTGCGCCGTTCGATCAGAAAAGTGATGACACCGGCGAGTTCTTTGAAGACGTAGTTCTTGTTCACGGCACCCTGCAGATATTGCTCGCCACTGCTGCCACCGGTGCCGACGCGCGTGCCGATCATGCGCCGCACCATTTGGAGATGGCGATAGCGGAAGGTCGCGAGTTGCTCGTCGATTTCGATGAGCGCGTTCAGGAGCGCGAAAGGGAGACGGAAGAGCGGTTCATCGCGATAAAGCATGATGAAAAGCGCCGAGCGCAGAGAAGCCGGCGAGAAGTCGCCCCAGCCGGTCTCGAAGAAAATATCGTCGAACTTCCGGAGCAGGTCGGCCTGGTCGTCGCGATCCGAAAGGCTGGCTGCAAAAAGCTGGCGATAACGCGTCCAAAAATGCGGACGCTTGGAGTCAGCCGCCGGATTCGTCTCGTTCCACTCGCTCCAAAAAGCTTCATCAAAGAAAGGCATGCGGGCGAGCCACGCCTCGACCAGGCGAAGGAGGCTGGGAATCTTCTCGAACTCGGTGATCTCCTCGAGATCCTTCGCGTTGAATCCGCCCAGCTCGGTGTGTTTGTAGTAGTCAGGCCGGAAACGGCTTTCCATCCGTAACCCAAGTGCGGCTTCGATCTGACGGAATTGTTTGCTTTGAAAACCTGAAGCACCATGAAGCAGCTCGCGGAATTCGAGGAAATCGAGCGGCGTCATCGTCTCGAGGACGTCGACCTGGTGGTTGAGGAGCTTCCAGATTTCAACGACCCGCTTAAGTCGATGAACGACAACGTTCATGTCTGGACTGTCATCGTCGGCGGCCGGTTTGCTTAAGACTTCGCCACAGGCTTCCAGCTCATGCCGGATTTGCTTGAACCAGAGCTCATAAGCCTGGTGCACGATGATGAAGAGCATCTCATCGTGCGCGATCAGCTTGCCTTCCTGAAGGCTGAGCGGCTTTTGCAATTCGAGAAGCTTTTCGATCCCGAGGTAATCGCCGTAATAGGCGGGCGTCTTCTCGGAATTGAAGGGGCATTCCATCGCGGGAGTGTCGCGCATCCCAAAGAGCGAAGTCAATCCGGGCGCCTGTGATGTTGCACAGCCAGAGCATCAGCGGGAGCTTGCGCTTCAACCCGGAGACACATCTATGCCTTGGAGAATCCTGATCATCTTGCTCGCGCTCGGCAGCTCGAGCGCAGCGCAAACGGCACCGTTGGGGGCGAGCGGCGGCACACCGAAGCGACCTTTTACTTTTGAAGATATGATGAAGTTGAAACGGCTGAGTGAGCCGGCGCCATCGCCCGATGGGAAGTGGGTTGTCTTCGCGATGCAAGATGTGGATCTGGAGGCGAACGCGAAGAAATCTCATCTTTGGATTGTGCCGGCGGCGGGCGGTGAGGCGCGCCGGTTAAACCTGACCGAGAACGAAGAGGAACGTCCGCGCTTTTCTCCGGATGGAGCGCGGTTGATCTGGACCTCGAAAGCGACCGACCCAACGCAGATCTGGATGTCGAAATTTTCGCCGGAGAGCGGCGGGCTGGATGGTGAACCGCGCCAGTTGACGAACGTCTCAACCGGCGCCGATGGCGGGATTTGGTCGCCCGACGGAAAGAATATCGTTTTCGTTTCGGCGGTTTATCCCGACTGCAAAGACGACGCCTGCAACAAGCAGCGCGACGAGGAGCTGAAGAATAGCAAGGTGAAAGCGAAGGTCTTCGACAAGCTCCTTTACCGGCACTGGATGTCCTACACGGAATTCAAGCGGAGCCATCTTTTCGTTGTGAGCGTGGAAGGACCCGTCGCTCAGCAAAACGCGGCGCGCGATCTGACGCCAGGCAATCACGATGTGCCGCCATTTAATCTGGGAGGGCAGGATCTGTATGCGATTTCGCCTGATGGCCAGGAAGTCGCCTATACGAGCAACATCGATGAAGTGGAAGCGACGAGCACGAACAACGAGATTTTCCTCATCCCGATCAATGGCGGCACAGCGAAGAAAATCTCAAACAGCCCAGGCAATGATAACACGCCGCTCTATTCACCCGACGGGCAACATCTGGCTTGGCGTTCGATGGCGCGCGCTGGATTTGAAGCCGACAAGCAGACGCTCATGGTCTACCAGCGTAAGCTGGAACAGGCGCGGAATGCGACGGCGGAATGGGATCGTTCCGTAGGCAGTTACGTTTGGGCGCTCGATTCCAAAGGCTTTTTCTTCACAGCCGAGGACCGCGGCGAAGCACCGATCTGGTCGCTAACGCTGGACGCGAAACAGCCCACCGAACTTGCGCGCTTACATGCCGATGATCTTGCCTTTGGCGGGGGTAATCAGCTCTTCTTTTCGCGCGCCTCCATCGAAGCACCGAACGAGATCTGGCGCCAGGATGTGGCGGCGAGAGGAGAGCCTGCCGCCGTGACCAGCGTGAACAATGCGCTTCTCTCGCAGGTCGCGATCCAGCCGCTGGAGCCGTTTAGCTTCAAGGGGGCGGAGAACGCGGATGTGCAGGGCTTCCTGGTCAAGCCGCCGGGATTCGATCCGGCGAAAAAGTATCCCCTTAAATATCTCATCCACGGCGGACCGCAGGGCGCGTGGGGTAATTCGTGGACGTATCGCTGGAACGCGCAGCTCTTCGCGGCGAGCGGTAACTATGTGGTCGTGATGATCAACTTCCATGGCTCGACCGGTTACGGGCAGGCGTTCACCGACTCGATCAGTGGCGATTGGGGCGGCAAGCCTTACGTCGATTTGATGAAAGGGCTCGACTATGTGGAGAAGACTTTTCCGTTCATCGACAAGGAACGCGAAGCCGCCATGGGCGCGAGCTACGGCGGCTACATGGTCAATTGGATGCTAGGCCAGACAGATCGCTTCAAGTGCATCGTGTCACATGATGGCGTCTTCAACACGGAGTCAGCCTATGGCACGACGGAAGAGCTTTGGTTTAACGAGTGGGAATTCAAAGGTCCGCCCTGGAAGAATCGGGAGCTGTATCGGAAATTTTCACCGCACCTGCTGGCGGAGAAGTTCAAGACGCCCACGCTCGTCATTCACGGCCAGCTCGATTACCGGCTTGATGTGGCGGAAGGCCTCCAGCTCTTTACGACCCTGCAGCGCCTGAAGGTGCCGTCCAAGATGCTCTATTTCCCCGACGAAGGCCACTGGGTGTTGAAGCCGCAGAACTCCCGGCTTTGGTACAAGACGGTGAACGACTGGGTCGATCAGTGGTGCGGCGCGAAATAGATTGCTCTGTCGCATTTGAGACATTATGATGTCTCATATGAAAACCGCAGCGTTCAAGTCTCCGAAAGCGAAACCCATTCGCAAGCCAGGCGCCGCGGCAAAAAACGATCCCCGCTCGCCTCGCGACCTTGTCAAGGTGGTGCAGGACGGCATTGCATTTTCAGAGCTTGAAACGCTTCGGACGGATCTCGATCTGCCCCTGGATCAACTGGCCGCGAAGCTAGGGATGGCGCGCGCCACGCTGCACCGCCGGAAGCTCTCGGGTCGGCTTGGACCGGATGAATCTGACAAGGTCTTGCGCTTTGCCCGCTTGGTGGGCCAGGCGGAACAAGTCCTCGGCGGAGGAGACGAGGCACGGCAGTGGCTCTCCTATCCGCAACACGGCCTCGGGGGTGCGGTTCCGCTGGATTACGCGCGCACGGAAGTCGGCGCCCGCGAAGTGGAGAACCTTCTCGGGCGAATCGAACACGGCGTCTATTCCTGATGCCGTCTGGCTGGCGGATCGTGCAGGCGAAATACGTCGCGACCGCTTTCTCCGGGGAAGGGGCGCGGCTCTTCGGCGGGCGCTGGAACTCGCCCGGCCTGCCGCTGGTTTATCTCAGCGCACATCAATCACTGGCCGCCCTCGAGATCCTGATCCACTCCCGGCCGCTCAGCCCGCGAGGTGATTACGTCGCCATTCACGCGGAATGGGAGGATTCGCTCATGGAGCGACTGCCGCAGAGGAAATTACCGGACGGATGGCGGCTCTCCCCTCCGGGTCTGGCAACCATGAGAATCGGAGATGACTGGGCCAGAGCGAAGCGCTCGCCGGTTCTGGCGGTGCCAAGCGCGATTATTCCATCCGAAACTAATTTTCTCCTCAATCCCGTGCACCCAGACTTCGGGCGGCTCGCCCGCGCCAAGCCGTTGCCCTTCGTCTTTGACGTTCGTCTGCTGCCGCGTTGAAGCCTGAAATAACCGAGGTCCGTGGCGAAATCTTTGGTATTACTGCCGCGTCTTCGCTCCGCTCAGCGCTCCCTCACCGCCGCAGCTGATCGGCGGAACGGCGCCGTAGCGCCGAACGGATCTATCGTAAGCCGCTTACGATGCATGAACGTCACGCCCGGGAACGTCCCGAAACTGCGGAATCTGCGAAATGTGCACACGATCTGCAACGCCCGGAGCCAGGTCGCCTAACGAGACGGAGAATGGAACGGACTGCCAAGCCGAGACATAGACGGGAAGCCCGAAGGTGAGGGAGCAGCGCGACGGAATCAGAAGCTGCGGCGGGAGGGAATGGAGCCCGCGGGAAGCGGTGCGACATAGATG
>JACCXA010000217.1 GCA_013697365.1 Chthoniobacterales bacterium | reverse complement strand
CGGAAAAACGCTGGCAGTTCACCGGCGTTCGACTCGCGCGCGATACCGCATGACCAGCGCCCGCGGGGTCACGGTGCTTGACCTGGAGCCTGCCGCCTCGGATTTTCTCGCTGAGGCAATCGCAGGCTTGTCGAGCACGCCACCCACTCTGCCGAGTAAATTTTTCTACGACGAGCGCGGCTCGGAATTGTTCCAAAAAATCTGCGAGCTGCCCGAATATTACATCACGCGCACCGAAACCCAGATTCTACGGGAACACGGCGCGGAGATGGGCTCGTCCATCGGAACAAATGCGGAGCTGGTTGGCTTCGGCACGGGCGCGGGCGTCAAAACGCGGATGTTGCTCGATCATCTCGAGAATCCCATCGCGTATGTGCCGGTCGACATCTCGAAGCAGCGCTTGATCGAATCCGCGCAGGAATTGCAGGAAGCAATGCCGGGCCTCGAGATCCTGCCCGTCTGTGCTGATTACCTGCAGCCCATCACGCTGCCTACGCCCGCGCGCAGGCCGGACCACGTCGCGGTTTACTTTCCGGGTTCCACCATCGGCAACCTGAAACCGGAAGATGCCGGGCACTTTCTCGCCCGCGTTTGCCGGCTTTGCGGGAAGAGCGGCGGCTTGATCATCGGAGTGGACTTGGAAAAATCTGCCGAGATTCTCGAGCCGGCCTACAACGACGCCGCTGGCGTGACCGCGCAATTCAATCTGAATCTTTTGGCACGTGCCAATCGCGAGCTGGGCGCGGATTTCGCCCTCTCCTGCTGGCAGCATCGCGCGGTTTACAAACGCGAGCTGGGCCGCATCGAGATGCACTTGCTCGCTCGCGGCGAGCAGCGCGTTCATCTTGGCGAGCACGAATTTCGCTTCGCCGATCGTGAAAAAATCATCACCGAATATTCCTACAAACACACGCCCGAAGGCTTCGAGAAGCTTGCTCGCAGCGCCGGCTTCCGGCTCTCGCGAATGTGGACAGATCCGGAGCAACTTTTTGCGGTCTTCCACTTCGTGGTGAACGACTAGGCGAATCCGCTCAGAACTGGCAGCTTGTCATGCCGAGCGCATCGGAGCGAAGTCCAGGGATTTCCCCAACCCTGCGCGATCGCCGCCGGCATGCTGATCGAAGGAATGCGTGAGATGCTTCGACTTCGCTCAGCATGACAAACACGCCGGACGCCAAACCGATGATCGAGCTGCTCGATGTCAGCAAGAACTTCGAAGCAGGTACCGCTCTTCATCCGACCAATCTGCGTTTTGCACGCGGCCAGACCACCGTGCTCATCGGCCCGAGCGGCTGCGGCAAATCAACGATTCTTCGCCTCATCATTCGCCTGCTGGAACCCGATGGCGGTCTTATCCAGTTCGACGGCGACAGGATGTCGCCGAAAAACATTGCGGAGTTCCGGCATCGCGTTGGCTACGTCATCCAGGACGGCGGCTTGTTCCCGCATCTCACCGCACGCGACAACGTCGTGCTCATGGCCCGCCACCTCGGAAGGACCGAGGTAGAACTGATCACCCGCCTCGACGAACTCGCGACACTCACGCGTTTTCCGGCGGAGGCGTTGGACCGTTATCCGGGCCAGCTTTCCGGCGGGCAGCGTCAGCGTGTCAGCCTCATGCGGGCGCTGGCTTTATCGCCCGAGTTGCTTTTGCTCGATGAACCGTTCGCGGCACTCGACCCGCTGGTGCGCGCTGGCTTGCAAAAAGACTTGAAGGAAATTTTCCAGCGCCTTCAACAAACTGCCATTCTCGTTACGCACGATCTCGCGGAAGCCGCTTTCCTCGGAGATCACATCGTCTTGTTGAACGAAGGCCGCGTCATTCAGCAGGGTTTGCTGGGGGACCTGCGTGATCGTCCCGGGAGCGAGTTCGTGACTGAGTTCATCAGCGCGCAACGCAGCCTCGCTTTTGCATGAGAACGATCAGAAAAGCAGGAAGGCAGGAAGGGAAGCAGGCGAGAAGAAGGTCAACGCGTCGCTATTGCCTTCCTGTTTTCCTGCTTCTTTTCTCTGCCGTTTGCGCGTCGGGAAAGCCGCTCATCATCGGCTCAAAGAAATTTACCGAGTCTTACGTGCTGGCCGAGATCGCGAAGCACGCCCTCTCGGACGGCGGCCTCCCCGCCGAGCACCGGCAAGGCATGGGCGGGACGATCATCCTCTGGGAAGCGTTACGCACAGGGCAGATCGCGGTCTATCCAGAATACACCGGCACCATTGCCGAAGAGATCCTGAAAAGTCCCGCGATGGTTTCTCCCGAAGCCATTCGCGCGGAACTGGCCAAAGCCGGGGTCGGCATGACTGACGAACTTGGCTTCAACAACACGTATGCGCTCGTCATGCGCCGGGACGCGGCAGAGAAGGCGCGCATCAGCAAGATCAGCGACTTGCGTGATCATCCGGAATTAAGATTTGGCCTGACGCACGAGTTCCTCAATCGCCAGGATGGCTGGCCCCCGCTGGCTGGTCGCTATCGACTCGCACAACGCGACCTCAAGGGCATCGACCACGGCCTTGGTTACGAAGCTCTCCGCAACCGCTCGATCGATGTGAAAGACGCCTATTCGACCGATGCAAAGATCGCGGAAAACAACCTCGTCGCGCTTGAGGACGACCTGCGATTTTTCCCGCAATACAAAGCGGTCTTCCTTCACCGACTTTCGCTCCCGGCTGAAGCGATTGGCTCGCTCCAAAGGATAGCAGGCTCGCTCGATGAAGCCCGCATGATTCGACTGAACGCGGAAGCGGAGCGCACGAAAGATTATGCGCGCGCGGCTGGATCATATTTCCGGGAACGTGGCGAAACTTTCGCTTCGGGCGGATCGGAAACGCTGGCGAGCAAGCTCTTGCGCTGGACGGCGCGACATCTGCAGCTGGCCGGCATTTCCCTGCTCCTCGCTGTCATCGTCGGCGTTCCACTCGGGATTATGGCAAGTAAAGGCGGCGCCATCGGTCACGCCATCCTGGCCGTGACCAGCGCCGTGCAAACCATCCCGTCGCTCGCGTTACTAGCGCTTCTCGTCCCCGTGCCATTTTTCGGGATTAGTGCCCGGACTGCGATCGCTGCTCTTTTCCTCTACGGACTACTCCCAATCGTCCGCAACACGGCGAGCGGTTTACAGGATATCGCCCAGCCCATTCGCGAATCCGCCATCGCGCTCGGCCTAACGAGTGGAGCACGGCTGCGACAAATTTATCTCCCGATGGCCTCCCGCACCATTTTGGCTGGGATCAAGACCAGCGCCGTCATTAACATTGGGACGGCGACTCTTGCCGCCCTAATCGGAGCCGGCGGACTGGGCGAGCCAATCATCAGTGGGCTGAACCTGAATGATCACGCCACCATCCTCCAGGGCGCCATCCCAGCCGCTGTCCTCGCACTCTTGGTCCAGTGGTCGTTCGACCTTCTCGATCGCTTCGTCATCCCGAAGGGCCTGCGCTTATAACGCACACATCTCCCTGGCCGACCGCCGCCGCTTAACTTCGAAACTGATCGTCCTTGTCCTTAAAGAGGACATTGAACGTTGTGAGCGAGCCGTAACAGCGCGTGATGTACTGCTGCAGATCAAACTTATCCGCGTCGCTCAACTTCTCGTTCGCGTTCACGTTTTGCTCGAGCACTCGCAGATTGTTTCGGATCATTACAATCTTGTGAAAGAATGTCTCCAACGGCACTTCCTTCGGCTGGAGCGATGAATCCGCTGACTGTATGATCAGGCTCCCGCGCTGCCAGCGATTGGCCAGGCCTTCAATCACGTCCGCCTTCTCCAAGCCCAGGGCCGAGACGACGCTCTGCGCCGTGTCGCGAATCAGGACCTCGAGTGGCACCTGCAATTCCGTGAGCGTCGCGGTTGGTTCCGCCGAGGTCAGGCCGCTTGCGGCGGGCGCTACCGTTCGGGGGGCGTCCTCGAAATTGATCTCAGCAGTCTGTTCAGTCAAAGAGCGGACTACGCCAACGCCGTAGCGCGGGTGCAATACCTTCATCCCGATGTGCAGGTTTTCAACGTTCAGCGGCATGCGCTTCGTTCCACCCGCGGTCACGGAATCGCAAGAGTCATTTTGCACGCTTCGACGCCGGCCTTCGCTTGCTCCGCTGCAAGGCGTCGAGCACTGGATAAAGTTCCTCAAGGCTTTTCACTTCGATAGCCTTGATCTCGCGTAAGACGTCTTCGTAAGCGCCGGAAGACTGGCCGCCGATGAGCAAAGCACACTCCCGCGGGAGCAGCTCGCCGAGCTTGCGCAGGTCGCGGCGCAAAGCTTCGTCATCCGGTGGAAAGACGATGCTGAGGCCGACGGCGCGCGGTTGAAGATTGCGCAGCGCCCCCACAAACTCTTCGACCGGCAAGGCCGGACCGAGATACGTCGTGCGCCAACCGTGACTGCGCGCCGCCGCTGCGACAATGATCGCGCCGAGTTCGTGCAGCTGACCCGGCGGTGTGGCCAGCACCAGATGCAACGCGGAGACATTCTCCGTGTAGGGCCGCGCGAAGGTCGCCAAAAACTCCGTGATGTGATGCGACGCGAAATGCTCGTGTGCGATCGTCAGTTCACCATCCCTCCAAAGCTCTCCGACGCGCTCGGCCAGCGGCACGATGAACTTCTGGAGCACCGCCGGCGAACCGAGTTCGACAGCCGCCCGATCGAGTAGCTTTAAAGTGGAGCGTGCTTCGAATGATGTTACCGCCGCGAGCGCCGACCCGATCAGTTCTTCGATCTCATCCGTCTGCTCGGCTTTTGCGCCCGCTGGAACTGCTTCCCCCACATCGCGCAAAAGGCGGTGGAGTTCTGGCAAGCTCGATTGGGCAATCTGACTGATGGTATGCCCCGCGAGGGTCGCCTCGCGCAGGAGACGCAGGCGCTCCACATCTTCTTCGGTATAAAGCCGACGGTTGTTGCTCGCGCGGATCGGGCGCACCGCCCCGTGACGCTTTTCCCAGACGCGGATCGTATGCACCGACAGACCGGTATGGCGCGCGACAAATTTGATGGTTCGAACCGGCTTCATACGTTCCTAAACAGAACGTAGACAGAAACGTGTTGGATGCAGGCACACGCTGCCTTCGTCCTGCCCACCACGTGCGGCAGTGTGGACCCGCGCTTTCGCAAGTCAGGGACGCCCTGTTTTGTGATTGTGCCTGCCCGCGACCGACGCACATCTTCGACGGCGTGAACTCGGAGACTACTCAGGGAACCTATCCGCCTGGATTTCGCCCGCGGCGCGGTTTGAATTGGGGCCTGATTGGCTTGCTCTACGCGTCGTACTACATGTGCCGCTACAACTTCCGCTTCGCCACGCCGGGCATGGTGGCCGAGTTCGGTTTCAGCACTTTCCAGATCACCGGGATGCTC
>JACCXA010000199.1 GCA_013697365.1 Chthoniobacterales bacterium | reverse complement strand
GTCGAAAGCGCCTCGCAAGCGAAATTCGATTTCATATTGATCTCCAGTGCGCAATGCCTCTGCCCAGCACTGGTTTGCACCCTCCACATCATCCGGGTGAAAGAGTCGATTCCAGCCCTGCTCGTTCGACTCCTCTGAGGCGAGACCCGTAAACTCAAACCAATTCCGGTTATAATATTCGTGCGAGCCATCTGGCCGCGCCACCCAGACGATTTGTGGAATATTATCCGCAAGCTGCCGAAGGATGTTCAATTCCCTCGGGAAGCGTTCTCCAGAATGCCATGCCTCGGTCATCGATCCCGCAGTAGAATCGATTCTGGCTGCCCTGACACGCTTTTCCGATCGAGAGACTCAGAAGGGTGCTCCCTTCCGGTCTGGCTCGCGGCCAACCGCTTCTTTTTCTGAGACGAACAGCCCCAAGAGGTGTTGATTTCAGTATGAAGCTACTTGCCCTCCTTGCCGTGACCGCCCTTGGCACCGGCTGCACCGCTACGACAACCACCACAGCATCCAGGCGTCCGGACGATCGCTTCGTCAATAAACGCGTCCACACGCAGGAACAGCTGCAGCAAACCGGCCAACCGGAAATCGGCGCCGCACTGCAAACTGTCGATCCGTCAGTCTACATTTCCGGTCGTTAGCGACCGCGCAGACGGAGCGGTCGCCGACGCGACAAACGACGCGAACGGGCCCGATCGTCCAATAGCCCTGCCGACGACGCTACTTCGTCACCTTGAATGGCGCGGAATACTGCACGTCTTCCCACATCATTCGCAGCACGCCACCGCCACTGTCATTCTTTGCGATGGCGATCGTGAATTGATCGGCCGCTTTCGTGGCCGTCTCCTTTTTCAAGTCGACTCGCGCAAGATCCTGCTTCTCGTCGTGCTTCGTGCCCCACTGCCCAGTCTGCTTGTTGACGATCAACTTCGCGTCCCCGCCTTCCTCCGGCAGGAGAAAGAGCGAATAACTGCCCGCTGGTATGACAGTGCCGCCAAGCTCGATCGGCTGCTTCGTGGTCAGGATCGTCGCTTCGTCCGCGCCCATTCGCCAGACTTTGCCATAGGGGACTATGCCGCCCCAGATTTTCCGCTTCTCACTGCCCTTAGGGTTCTTTGAATAGGGCCGCCCATACACAACCGAAACTTCGTTCCCGTCGATCGTGGCATTGACGGTCTCGTGCGGACTGACGCGCTGTTTCTCCTGTGCCGCCAGGGGAGACACCGTGAGAAGGAGAGCGGGAAGGAGAAGGAGCGAAGAGAATAATAAGCGTTTCATAATCGGAAAGACTCAACCCGCTGCGGGACCGCGTCCAGATGCGAGTTTGCTCGCACGGTCGGTAACGCGCGACGATACCGCCGTTCCTCACAGCGCGCCTTATTCTTTCGGCTTTGGACGCTCGCCCTCCACCTCTGGTAGCGGTGTTTCCGAGTGCGAAGGGATGTTCTCCGGGCTGATAAATTCTTCCTGCGGCGCGTCCGTTGTCGCGGCCGTTACTTTTTTCTCGTCGTGCTTCTGTTCATTATCGCTCATGGCGAAAACTGAATCGTGCCCGCGCGGCGCGATGGTCCCAATTCAGTCTCCGATCGGCGTCGCCTGGATCCGCTGCCGCCGATGGCGTGAATGCAGCGGCACCAGGATCGCCATTGAGAAATAGACCCAGCCGCTCCATGCAATTTTACCGGGAGGCATGGTCAGAGCGAGAATGAACGAAAGGATTCCGATCGACACAGGGATGCACCAGCCACTTATCTCGCTCCGCGCCGTGACGCGCTCCTTTGCGTTTAAGCGCAAGGGCCCGCGCAGCCGCCAGGCGCGGAGGTTCAGGAGCAATATTTCCAAGGCGATGGCGGTGAAGCCAAGCGCGTAGATCGCGAAGAGCGCGCGCGCCTGGCCGAGGCTCTGCACCGAAATGGCGTGTCCCACTCGGTGACTGCTGAGGAGAAACCACATCCCGCCGAAGACGACCTTCAAGGGATAAATATAAATCAGGATTGTCCCCATCATGGCCCAGCTGATGAAGATCGAGGTGCCGTCTTCGAGGCCATAGCGTCGGCTCCAGAGCCAATGCCCGCGCCAGAAAATGCCGAGCACTACGATGCTCGCAAGAAACGCCGGCACATCCTTAAAAGCTTCGAAAAGCTCTTCGATGTTTCTCGGAATACGGTCTACCGAGATCACCATCATGGTGACGGCAAAGGCAAAGGCCGCATCGATAAATGTCTCCAGCCGCGTCATCTCCATTCCGCGGAGCCGAAACCCGCGGAGGCGCGGCAGCGCGTCGAGATTCACGGGCAGGGCGGAGGCAATCTCTTCGTGCCGCTCTTTCATTCGGTAAGTGTGATGCCACAGCACCGGTGGTGATGGCAACGAAGTTCACCCGAGCGGCAGGTTGGCCGGAGGCAAGGTTTTCGGTGTTCGATTGAGGGCGGGATCTCGTACGCACTGACCATTGCCGAGCGTGCGACCTTCTGTTCATTCCCTTCATGCGCCTGCCACTCCACCTTCGTTTTGTCGTTCTTCTCGCTGCGGTGTTCCTTCCGCCGCTCTCGGCTTTCGCGCAGAAACCAACTGAACAAACACGCCTCCTTCGTTTCCCGACGACCAACGGCCAGCAGATCGTCTTCTGCTACGCTGGTCAGCTCTACACGGTCACGAAAGAAGGCGGGACGGCGCGCCGCCTGACGACCGGCCCCGGTTATACCTCATTTCCGCGGTTCTCCGCCGATGGAACGCAGCTTGCCTTCACTTCGCATTATGATGGCAACACGGAGGTTTACGTCATGCCCGGCGAGGGCGGCCCGGCCCGCCGGCTCACTACCACCGCCACGCTTGCGCGCGACGACATCTCGGATCGGATGGGACCGAATAACATCGTCATGACCTGGCAAAACACGAAGCCACTCGTGGTCTTCCGCTCGCGAATGAGCTCCTATAATGCCTTCAACGGCCAGCTTTACACCGTGGGCCTCGACGCGGAGTTACCTCATCAACTGCCGTTTCCGCGCGGAGGCTTTGCCTCCTTCTCGCCCGATGACTCCAAGCTGGCTTTCAACCGCGTCTTCCGAGAGTTCCGCACCTGGAAATATTACCGAGGCGGCATGGCCGACGAAGTCTGGATTCACGACTTCAAGACCGGCCAGACGGAAAGTCTAACGAATGATCCCGCGCAGGATATCTGTCCGATGTGGGGGCCGGATAACCGCATCTATTTCATCTCCGATCGCGATGGGCGGATGAATTTATTCGCGACAGATCTTGCCACCAGGGAGACGAAGCAACTCACGACCTACAAGGATTTCGACATCAAATTCCCGTCGATCGGCAAAGACGCGGTCGTTTTTGAGCAGGCGGGTCACATCTGGCGTTATGACCTCGCCAGCGGGCAAGTCGCGCAGGTGCCGATTGCGATCAAAGAGGACTTCGCTTCCGGCCGTTCCGGGCAGGTGGACGCGGGCAAGCACATCCAATCCATCGCTGCCGGCCCTGATGGCAAGCGCGTCATCGCGGTCGCTCGCGGCGAGCTTTATTCCATCCCGGGCAAAGACGGCACGCCGCGCAACCTGACGCGAACTTCCAACGCTCACGAACGTGATGCAATTTGGTCCCCGGACGGCAAATGGATTGCCTATAATTCCGACGCGACGGGTGAGAACGAGCTTTACATCCGGCCGCAGGACGGCAAAGGCGAACCGCAGCAGGTCACCAGCGGCGCCGACACTTACTACTACCGGCCGGTCTGGTCACCCGATAGCAAGAAACTGCTTTGGGGCGATCGCCTCCAGCGCCTGCGTTTCATCGATATTCCGAGCAAGGCGGTCACACTCGTCGATCAGGATAAGTGGGGTGAATTCCGCAGCTACAATTGGTCGCCGGATAGTCAGTGGATCGCCTGGGAACGGCCGGAAGAAAACGGCTTGCCGAAAGTTTACCTCTTCTCAACTCGGGACAAAAAGCCGATCGCCGTGACAGACGACTG
>JACCXA010000173.1 GCA_013697365.1 Chthoniobacterales bacterium | reverse complement strand
CCCATCTGGTAGCCGGCGCCCGCCAGCTGCACCGCGATCGCGCGGCCGATGCCGCGCGACGCTCCCGTAACCAGTGCCGTTTTCGCGCTCATCCCATTCAGGGTTTGCCGCCGAAGGTCACGTAGTCATCCAGGTCGAGCGACTCAAACCAGGCCTTGATATCCCGCGGACTGCGGGGCGATCGTTTCGTGAGGTCAGGAGCGGCGAGAGAATCGAGATTAACCATGAAGCTTTCTGTTGAAGTTTGGGTGCAGCGTAATCCAATTTCTTTCCGCTGCGCGCGCGCAGCCGGCGGACGCGACTGGAATGGCTACGTTACTACTTCCGAGTGCCAGATCCGGCCTGCCAGTGCTTCACTACGTCTTCCTCCTGAGATTTTCCTGTGCTCCCGCGTCGGAACTCGTTAGGCATTAACGATCCTGCCAAGACCCCTATGAATACCCCTCGTCTGCTCGTCGCGGTTATCGCCGGCTTCGTCTTTATTTTCGGAAGCGACTTCCTCATCCACACCGTCCTGCTCGACCCTGATTACAAAG
The DNA here is from genome assembly GCA_013697365.1 of Chthoniobacterales bacterium. Classification (GTDB taxonomy): domain Bacteria; phylum Verrucomicrobiota; class Verrucomicrobiia; order Chthoniobacterales; family UBA10450; genus JACCTI01. The sequence continues at coordinate 6,673 of JACCXA010000173.1, read as the reverse complement.
CGACTTCGCAGCTGTGGCGGACGGAACCGGAGATGATGACGCGCTTCCCTTGGATGATCGCAGGGCACCTATTGGCCGCTACGACTTTCGTCATCATCTGGGCACTCGGTTTTACCAACCGGCGAACGATGGGCATGGGCGCGCTCTATGGACTCCTGATGGGCTTGTTCGCGCATGCCTACACGGTCATTAATTACGTCGTAACTCCGATCCCCGGGCAGCTCTCGACGAAAGTGTTTCTGACCGGCCTCGTGCAGGCAGTTCTCCTCGGGGTAATCACTGCGGCGATCTACAAATTCGATCGCGGAGCCGGCGAGCGGCGTAATTAGAAAAGTTTCCCAGCGTCGTCCTTTGCGTCTGCTGGAATGCCAGGGAATGAAATTTATGCGAAGGAGTGCCTCTATTTTCCGGGCTCATCCGGCCATTTTGGTAGCCACCCTCATCTGCCTGTGGAGTGGCGGTGCGCCGGGTCAGCAAACCACGCCTTCGCCTTCGCCTATGCCGACACCCATTCAGTTTTCGACTCAGACCCTTTCCGAACTAAAACAACTTCAGCAGGCGGCGCTGGCGAGTGATTACGCTTTTCGGCAGACGGCGTATCTCGCGAACAACATCGGCCCGCGGCTGAGCGGTTCCGCACAGGAAAAGCGCGCGGTCGAGTATGTGGCCGCAGAGTTAAGAGCGCTCGGCCTGGAGGTGCGGCTGGAGAAAGTGATGGTGCCACATTGGGTGCGCGGAGAGGAAACGGCGGCACTCGTGGCCTTCCCCGGCCAGGCACCCGGCACGACTCAGAAGACCGTGCTGACGGCGCTCGGCGGCAGTGTCGCGACGCCCCCAGAGGGTCTCACGGCGGACGTCGTGGTCGTGAAGGATTTTGAGGAACTGCAATCGCTCGGCACGGAGAAGGTCAAGGGCCGGATTGTTCTCTTCAATCATGCCTACGATAAAGCTATGGCCGCACAGGGACGCGCCGGTGATGCTTATGGGCAGGCGGTCGCCTACCGAAGCGGTGCGCCCTCCGCTGCGGCGAAGCTGGGCGCGGTGGCCGCGTTGATCCGATCAGTCGGGAGCGCGGATTATCGCCTGCCGCATACGGGCCAGACGAAATATGCGGACGATGTGCCGAAAATACCGGCTGGCGCAGTCGCGGCCGAGGACGCTGATCTCATCGCGCATCTTGCGCCGCAAGGTCCGGTCCGCATGCGTCTTCTGCTCACACCGCAGGAGCTGCCCGAGGTCGAAAGCTTCAATGTCGTGGGCGATTTGAAAGGGAGCGGTAGTCCCGAGCAGGCCGTCATCGTTTCCGGTCACCTGGACTCGTGGGATCTGGGCACCGGTGCGATCGATGACGCTTCCGGCGTGGCCGTTTCGATGCAGGTCGCAAATTTAGTCCAGCAATTGAAGCTCCGTCCGCGCCGGACCATCCGCGTTATCGCCTGGGCGAATGAGGAGAACGGGTTACGGGGCGCGAAGGGTTACGCGGAGGCGCACATTGCTGAGTTCGCGAATCACTTTGCCGCAATTGAAATGGATGGCGGCGCGGGGCACCCGGTCGGGATCAACATCAGTGGCAAACCGGAATTGAAGGAACTGCTCAAGCCGATCGCCACGGTCCTCCAGACTTCGGGGGCGGGAGCGCTCGATTTCGTGGATGGCGCGGGAGCTGACATCGGTCCCTTGGAAAAGGCCGGCGTCCCGGGTTTCAGCCCGATGTCGGATAGCCGGACCTATTTCCATTATCATCACACCGCGGCCGACACGCTGGATAAAATCGTTCCCCGTGAGTTGGCGGAGAATGCGGCTGTGCTCGCAGTCCTGGCTTACGGCCTGGCAAATATCGAACAACCGCTTCCGCGCTGAGATCAGGGCCGGACTCGGACAGATGAAGCGGCTGAAATTCTTGTCGAGTCTCAGCCCTTGACCCGATTAACATGGGTTACCCCGAAAGGAAGTTATGCCAACACTCGCCACGACTGTCGATGGACTGAAGCTGCCAAATCCCTTTGTCATCGGATCCGGCCCGCCGGGAACCAACCTGAATGTCATCAGCCGCGCGTTCCGCGAGGGCTGGGGTGCGGTCATCGCGAAGACGGTCAGCCTTGACTCCGCGAAAGTGGTCAACGTCGCGCCGCGCTACGCGAAGTTTTACGGCAACGACCCGAAGGATGTGATCGGCTGGGAGAACATCGAGCTAATCAGTGACCGGAAGTTTGAGATTTGGCTCGATGAATTTAAGAAATGCAAGGACATGCACCCGGATGGCGTGCTGATCGCCTCGATCATGGAGGAGTATAACCGCGACGCCTGGGTGGAGATCGTCGAGCGCTGCGAAGGCGCAGGCGTTGATTCGTTCGAATTGAACTTCTCCTGCCCGCACGGTTTGCCGGAACGAAAGATGGGCGCGGCCATGGGTGAGAATCCCGAGATCGTCGAGGAGGTTTGTGGCTGGGTGATGTCGGCCGCGAAGAAGCCGGTCTGGGCCAAAATGACGCCGAACGTGACGCGGATCGCGGAGCCGAGCCGTGCGGCCTTCCGCGGCGGCTGCCAGGGCGTGGCGGCGATCAACACAATCCGGAGCGTGATGGGTGTGAACCTCGAAACTCTACGGCCTGAGCCAACAGTAGAAGGATTCACCACGCCCGGTGGCTACTCGTCGAAAGCGGTGCGACCGATCGCGTTGCGCATGGTGATGGAAATCGCGGCCATGATCCGCAACGAATTTCCGGGGCGCAGCCTCTCAGGGATCGGCGGGATCGAGAGCGGCGGCGATGCGGCGCAGTTCATCCTGCTCGGCGCGGATACGACGCAGGTTTGCACCGGCGTGATGAAGTTCGGCTATGAATCGGTGAATCGAATGGGGGAGGAGCTGCTCGCTTTTATGGAGAAGCATAAATTCGAGACGCTGGCGGACTTCAAAGGGAAGAGCCTTGATTATTTCACCAGCCACGCCGAACTCGTGCGGATGCAAACCGAGCGGAAGGCGAAGGAGAAAGCTGCTGCCGCGGAAAAAGCGGCCGCAGCCGAAGCGCCGAAGAAAATGGTCGCTGCTGACAGCGAGTGGAGTGGTGACGAGTTTGTGAAACAATCAAACGCGTTGGCGCGAGGCTGAGGATTATCAGACTCAATCTGTCATGTTGAGCGACGCGAAACATTTCTGACTTTTTCAGTCTCGCGCCGCGCAGAAATGATCAGAGATTCTTCGTCGTCTGCGCGCCTCAGAATGACAGCTTAACGGGAGCGGTAACTGAATTCCATGACTCTTCAACCGTGTCCGGTCTTCATCGGCGGCGAGTGGCGGGCGATTCACAAAAACGGCAGCTCGCCCGTCTTTAATCCATCACGCGGCGACACCATCGCCGAAGCGCCGATGTGCGGGAGCGATGTCGTGGACGAAGCGGTCGAGGCTGCGGCGGCTGCATTCCCCGCCTGGCGCGACACGCCGCCGGTGGAACGCGCGCGGCTTTTCTTTCGTTACCGGCAACTGATTGAGGAAAACTTCGAGCGCATCTGCCGGAGCATTTCACGCGAGCATGGCAAGACGCTGGCCGAAGCACGCGGCAGCGTTTACCGCGGGATCGAGAATGTGGAATACGCGTGCGGCGCGCCAACCTTGCTCATGGGCGACAGCCTGGAGAATCTCGCGCGCGGCGTGGATTGCGAGACGATGCACCAGCCGCTCGGCGTTTGTGTCGGGATCACACCGTTCAATTTCCCGGCGATGGTGCCGATGTGGATGTTTCCGCTGGCGCTCGTTTGCGGAAACACCTTCGTCTTGAAGCCGAGCGAGAAAGTTCCGCTCACCGTTGTCATATTAATCGAGCTGCTTGAAAAAGCGGGATTGCCAAAGGGCGTGCTTAACATCGTGCACGGTGGGCGCGCGTGTGTCGATGCCCTGCTGACGCATCCGAAGGTGAAGGCTATTTCCTTCGTCGGTTCGTCTCCGGTTGCGAAATACATTTTCGAAACCGGCACGCGCCATGGCAAGCGGGTGCAGGCTAACGGTGGGGCCAAGAATTACATCGTGATCATGCCCGATGCGGACGTGCCCCATACGGTGGAAGCGCTTTCCACTGCCGCCTTCGGGTGCGCGGGCGAACGCTGCATGGCTGGTTCTACTGCGATCACTGTGGGCAAAGCCGCCGATCACCTGCTGCCTTCGCTGATCGAAGCCGCGCAGGCGATTAAAGTCGGCCCCACCGACATCGAAGCGCAGCCGGATATGGGTCCGGTAATCACCGCACAGCATCGAGATCGGGTGATGAGTCTGCTCGCCAGCGGAGAGAAGGAGGGTGCGCGAATCGTCGCGGATGGACGCGGCCTTAAAGTCTCCGACGCACCTAACGGGTTCTATCTCGGGGCGACGATCGTTGATGGGATAGAGAATGAGATGACGCTGGCGCGCGAGGAAGTTTTCGGCCCGGTGCTCAACGTCATGCGGATGGAAGACCTCGATCAGGCAATCGAAGTTGCGAACAAATCGGCCTTTGGAAATGGGACGGCGATCTTCACAAACTCGGGCAAAGCGGCGCGCGAATTCAGAAACCGCGTCAAGGCTGGCATGGTCGGCATTAACGTGGGCGTGCCCGCCACGATGGCGATGTTCCCATTTACCGGCTGGGACGAATCATTCTACGGCGATCTGCACATCCAGGGGAAAGAAGGTGTGCAGTTTTACACCCAGCAGAAGGTGGTGACGACACGTTGGTTGGGCGAAGGCGTCGGGGATGTGTGGAAGAAGTAAAGGCGGTCTTGGCCACGGATCGACACGGATGAAACACGGATCAAGGAGGAGCAAAGATCAACTTCTTCATCGGTATCTGTCCGTGCAAATGCTTCCCTAGATTCTTTCCTCTATGTCGTTGCTGATTCGGAACGGCGAGATCGTCACTGCGAACGAGCAGTACGTCGCTGACATCTACTGCGAAGGCGAGACGATCACGCGCATCGATCGCTGCATCGGGGGGATCGATGCGGCTGAGGTGATCGATGCCACCGGGAAGTATGTCTTTCCCGGGTTTATCGATCCGCACGTGCACATTTACCTGCCGTTCATGGGGACGGCGGCGAAGGACACGCACGAGACGGCAAGCCGCGCGGCGCTCGTCGGCGGCACGACGACATTCATCGAGATGATCTGCCCGGCGCGACATGAGAAGCCGCTGGAGGCGTTCGAGCTGTGGCTCGGGAAAGCGCAGGGCAAGAGCGCGTGCGACTTCACGTTTCACATGGGCGTGACGCGTTGCGACGACGAAGCGGAGCACGACTTCGAAGAGATCGTCCGGCGCGGCCTCAGCAGCTTTAAAGTGTTTCTCGCCTACAAAGGTGCCTTCGGCGTCACAGATGAGGAACTCTACAAGACGCTGCAGCTTGCGAAGAGGCTCGGCGTGATCACGACAGCGCATTGCGAAAACGCGGACCTCATTCTCGAGCTGCAGAAAAAGCTGCTCGCCGAGGGAAAGACTGGTCCGGAGTATCATTACTGGAGCCGACCGCCTGCCGTGGAGGCGGAGGGCGTGCATCACCTGATGACGTTTGCGGAGATGACGGGCACGCACGTTTACACCGTGCACACAAGTTGCGAGGAATCCGTGCGCGAGGCGCTCCTCGGCGCGCAACGCGGCGTAAACGTATGGATCGAGACGCTGATCCAATATCTCCTGCTCGACCGCACGGATGCGGAGAAGCCGAACTTCGAAGGCGCGAAGAATGTGATGTCGCCGCCGCTGCGCGATAAGAAGAACCATCCTTTCCTGTGGAATGGGTTGCGCCAGGGGTTGATCGCGACGCTCGCGACCGATCATGCGCCGTTCGATTTCGACGCGCAGAAGCGGATGGGTGAAGGCGATTTCACGCGGATTCCGAATGGCATTCCCTCGCTGGAAAATCGCGTCGACCTCTACTTCACGCATGGTGTGAAACACGGGCGCATTGACTTGCAGCGCTTCGTTGAAACGGCGAGCACGGCGGCCGCAAAGATCTTTGGATTGTTCCCGCGCAAAGGCGCGATCCAGCTCGGCAGCGACGCGGATCTTGTGGTCTACGATTCCAACTATCGCGGCACGATTTCAGCGAGGACGCATCTGATGAACGTCGACTACAACTCGTTTGAAGGGATGCAAGTGGAGGGCCGCGCGGAGGTCGTGACGGTGCGCGGGAAAGTCGCGGCGCGCGATGGGCACTTCACCGGCGCGTTCGGGCGTGGGCAGTTTTTGCGACGGGAGCCAACGCACTTTTAGCTCTCATGGGACCTTCCCGGCCTGTCATGTTGAGCGGAGCGAAACATCTCTGATCCTTCCTGTTCGCGGTGCGCAGCCAATGGGCAGAGATTCTTCGCCGTTTTCGCGGCTCAGAATGGCACGAATTGAATCGACGTAACTCGTAACATGCCAACTCAAGTCGTGCCGGATGTTGATGTCTCCATCGAGATCGAGCACAGCACACTCTACAACGAAGACCTCGCGCCAGTGCCGAAGGAGCGGCGCACGTGGCGCGTCGGGAGTTTCGCCGCCCTCTGGATTTCGATGTCGGCCTGTATTCCGACTTACATGCTGGCTTCGTCGCTGATCGGCGGCGGAATGAATTGGTCGCAGGCGATCCTCACCATCTTTCTCGGCAACCTGATCGTCGTCATCCCGATGATCCTGAACGCGCATGCCGGAACGCGCTACGGTAT
>JACCXA010000150.1 GCA_013697365.1 Chthoniobacterales bacterium | reverse complement strand
GTCATGTTCGCCGCTGCGGTCTCCATTAACTGCCCGGCTGCAACCGCGTGCGCGACGGACTCACTTCCTTTGAACATCGTCCGCAACAGTTCCGCCCCCGTCGGCCTTTGCAAGCCGCTTTGGGATGCGGTCACAGAGCGGACACTGTTTGGCGGGGGAACAATTTTCGAAAAGCCGCGCGACGCCGAAAAGGGGCCAGTCCAAGCTCACCGGTGCACAATGAGATCGAGGCTCCCGGCAGCGGACCACCAGTCTGCACGGAAGAAACCGTCGCGCGGCTCACGGCGGCCGCCCCTGTCCTAAGCATACTGGCCACGCTCAGCTTCGCGCACCTGCTCAACGACACGATGCAGTCGTTGATCCCGGCCATCTATCCCATTTTAAAAAACGAACTCGACCTCGACTTCGCGCACATCGGCCTGATCACGCTCGTGAATCAGATGACGGCTTCAGTCCTGCAGCCGTTTGTGGGTCTCTACACCGACCGCCGGCCCCTGCCTTACTCGCTCGCCATCGGAATGGCCTTCAGCCTCGTCGGCCTCGCGGTGCTTTCGTTCGCCAGTTCCCTCGCTCTTGTCCTGGTGGCCGTAGCATTTGTCGGCCTCGGCTCGTCTGTGTTTCATCCGGAAGCCTCTCGTGTCGCGCATCTCAGCTCCGGCGGGCGCCACGGTTTCGCGCAATCGCTCTTCCAGGTGGGCGGCAACGCGGGCAGCGCGCTCGGTCCGCTCCTCGCGGCCCTCATCGTGGTGGCTCGCGGGCAATCGTCGATCATGTGGTTTTCGCTCCTGGCCCTGCTCGGCATCGTGGTCCTCTCCGGCGTCGGCCGCTGGTATCGAAAAGTTTTGGCCCAGCATCGGAGTGGCGAAAGAACGGCCGCAGGGTTTCAGCAGACCTCTCCCTTGTCGCGCGGGCGCGTGGCTTTGTCGTTAGGCGTGCTGATCGCGCTTGTTTTCTCGAAGTATTTTTATCTCGCCAGCATGGGGAGCTATTACACCTTCTTCCTGATCGAGAAGTTCGGGCTCTCGGTGAAAAGCGCGCAGCTCTATCTCTTCCTCTTTCTAGCTGCGATCGCCGCCGGAACTTTTCTCGGAGGTCCGATCGGCGATCGGATCGGACGTAAGGCCGTTATCTGGACATCTATTCTCGGTGCGACGCCTTTTGCTCTCGCGCTCCCCTACGCAGACCTTTTCTGGGTCGGCGTTCTCAGCGTCGTGATCGGCCTGATCCTTTCCTCCGCCTTCTCCGCGATCCTGGTTTACGCGCAGGAATTGGTGCCAGGCCGGGTTGGCATGATGTCCGGCCTCTTCTTTGGACTCGCGTTTGGAATGGGCGGCATCGGGTCGGCCGTGCTGGGCGTCCTCGCGGATCGATCCGGCATTCCGTTTGTCTTTCAGGTCTGCTCCTACCTGCCGCTGATTGGGTTTCTCACCGCGCTTCTTCCAAACCTCGAACGCGCTGCGGAAGGGAGGCAAAAGCGCGCCTGAGCGTCACGGCCAGAGGAGCAACCGGTTGCGTATTCCCGGCGTAATCCCATCGAACTTCGTATGGAATTGACCAATCCTTCACGTCTCCGGCCAGGTCTGCGGTTCCCAGAGACGCTTCTCGAGTTGATTGTTCGCGTGATCTTTTTCCGAAGGAGCGATCCATTGCACGGCGCGGAGGTTGACCGAGACGTGTCGGTCGCGGCAAGGGCACGCGCAGGTCAATCTATGCGACAGGCTGGAAGCCCGCGGGCCATGTCAGGCTGGGAGCCTGACGTCCGTCTCACGCCTGGTTTGCAAACGGAGCTGGCCGCAGGCGGCGGCGATGTCGTGGCCTTTCTCGCGCCGCAATGTGGAGATGACGCCGTGTTCGCGCAGGATGGAATGGAAATGCTCTTGCCTTGGGCGAGAGGGGCGGGACCACTCCAGGCCTTCCACGGTGTTGTAGGGAATCAGGTTGATCTTGGCCGATAACCGCCGCGCGATTTTCGCGAGCTTGTGCGCCTGCTCATCCGTGTCGTTTACGTCCGCAATCAGGATGTATTCGAACATGATCCGCCGCTTCTTCTGGACGTAATAATCGCAAGCCTCGAGGAGGACCGCCAAAGGATACTTCCGATTCACCGGCATTATCTGGCTGCGAACTTCATCAGTTGCGCCATGCAGAGAGAGCGCGAGCCGAAAGTGCGTCGGTTCCTCAGCTAACTTGCGAATCTGCGGTGCGAGACCGCTTGTCGAGACGGTGATATGGCGGGCGCCGATGCCCAGCCCCCATGGAGCGTTAATGATACGAATGGCGCGCAGAAGGTTCTCATAATTAGCCAGCGGCTCGCCCATGCCCATGAAGACGACATTGTCGATTCTCTCCCCGCTCTTTTCCTCGACCGCGATCAGTTGCTGGACGATCTCGCCCGCGTCCAGGTTGCGCGTCCATCCGTCGAGTCCGCTCGCGCAAAATTTGCAACCATAAGCGCAGCCCACCTGGCTGGAGACGCAGATCGTCCGACGATCCGACGCTTCGCCGTAGAGGGCCGGAGAAGCCGGGATGAGGACCGACTCGATCAGGTTCCCGTCACGGAGGCGAAAGAGAAACTTCTGAGTCGTATCCTTTGACCCCAGAGTGCGAACGGCATCCGGTTTTGAAGAATCGAACACCTCCGCCAGATGCGAGCGCAAAACCTGCGGCAGATCGGTCATTTCGTCGGGCGAAGCAATGCGCTTTTTGTAAAGCCAGTCGGCGACCTGCCGGGCGCGGTAACTCGGATTGCCATGTTCCTTTAGATGCGCGGCCAGCTCGTCGAGCGAAAGCGAATGGAGAGAAGGTTTGGCGAGCGCGAGCACGCGGCAAGGTAGCGTCGCGCGACGCTGCGTCCAAATCGTTGTCGCGACCGCTCCTTTTTCAGCTTGCTCACCTCATCCGAGCCGCCAGCTTCGCGCATGTCACCATCCAGCCTGAGCGAGAGGCGCCATCCGCTCGCGCTCGGGTGGGAAGCTGTGCGCGCGAATCTGGTGCCGGCGTTGATCATCCAGGCGCTCATGTTCACGGTTTTCGCCGCCTACTATTTAAGTCCTACGTTCGCGGAAGGATTGAACCGCGTGGCTGACTACAAAAAGGCGTACGGTCTTCTCTTCGTGATCCCGGCTTCCATTCTAGCGGCCTCGATTCTGCCGGAGATCTTCCTGGTCCTTTTTTTCCAGCGCGGCCGGGTGCGATGGGAAAACTGCCGGAGCATTCTTTTCACCGCGCCGATCTGGGCGCTGGATGGGGTTGCCATCGATCTGCTTTATCGCGGGCTGGCGGCGTGGCTGGGAGACACGGCCAGCTTGCCAATCGTCTTCGCAAAACTTTGCATCGACCAATTCGTCTACAACGTTTTCTTTGCTGCCCCTTATGCGGTCCTGGCTTACCAGTGGAAGAATGGCGGTTACTCAATCGGCGTGCTGCGTCGCAATCTCACGGCTCTCGACTTCCGCGACAAACTTGTGCCGACGCTCTTCACGACCTGGGCGGTCTGGATTCCGGTGATGGCGATCATCTATTCCCTGCCGCTGGCGTTGCAATTCCCTCTTGCCAGTCTCGCGCTCACCTTTTGGGTGCTGCTCCTTACCTATATGACGAATCGTTTTGCCGGCAAAAGTGGCCGACCCGCCGCCGCCAAGCGCATGGAGATGTCTCCGAAATTGGCGCAATGAAGTCGCACGAGCTTTTCCAACGGATGTCGCCCGCGCTGGCGGCGGAGGTGTTCCTCTTTCTACAGAGAGAAGAGAAGCCGGTCTATAAGGCGGCTATCCAGGGCTTGGCGAACCAGAGAAATCTCCGCGGGGTTTTCGTGGAGCGGAAGCCTCCGAATGAACGTCATCCCTGGATGCAGGCAGCGTTGAGCCGGCCGGTTAGCGATGCGCTGGCCAGCCACCTGTTGCAGGCGTGGTTACTCGGAGGGCATAAACCGATGCTGCGCGATTTCCTGGCCGGTCTCGAGATCGCCCATGAAGAGGACGGCACGGTGGAGGAGCTGCCAGCCTGCCCGCCGCGGGAGAAGCTCCAATTGGCAATCGATCAGCTTCTCGCTAAATATCCCGCCGAAACCGTCGCGATTTATCTCCACGCTTTCCGCGACATGGATAGCAGCGTGCAATGGCCGGCCTTGAGCGAGATCCTGCAAGAAAAGCCGGAGCTCCAGTTTGCTCTCAGGTAGCGGTTGGGAGCTTTCTGGGGAGCACGCTTGTAGCGTGCTCGCGGATTCGTCTCGAATTTCGCGATCTTTCCTCACGTGGTAGCTCGTCGCATAAGCAGTCCACATCCCACGGCCTCGAAAAGTTCGTCTCCGCAGAATGCGGAGACCAGCGCGCTCAGACGACGCTCCGCACACCGTCAGCTTGTGAAATAAAGCAGCGCCTCGCGCACGCCGGCGCCGCATTCGCTTTCCGCGACGTAGCCGCCCGCGTCACGCACGGTGCCCTTCACTTCATCGATCGCGTTCGCGGGGCAGGCGGGAAATTCCGCGTAGCGACCGTCCAACATCGAAAGATCATTGAAGTGATCGCCTGCGGCGAAGATTTGCTCGCGCGGTATCTCGAGGAGCCGCGATAATTCTGCCAGCGCCGCGCCCTTATGGTAGTCAGCATGACAAAAGCGCAGGTAAATCGTGTTGTGTTGATAGTGAAACTTCGGATGCCTGGCCCGGGCCGCGTCGATGAATGATATGATGCGCCGCATCTCCTCCTCGTCTCGCGCAATCAGACCTTCGGGAAAGTCCTGCTCGTGAATGACCTGGGCCCTGGTTTTCTGATTTACAAACTCCACGACCTCGGAAAACACCGACGAGGCGGAGGCGTAAAGTTCCGCATGGTCGCGCGCGACTTGCGTGTTCCAGGCGCCGTAGGGCTCCCATCGTGTTCCATTTGAACCGCGGCGAAAGACGTCTCGTTCGCTGGTAAGAATGAAATCCGGATGCACCGGAAAATCGAAATCGGCCAGGCCGGACTCGAGCAATGGCATGGACCGCCCGGTGTTGATTGCCCAGATGACTCCCTGCTTTTGCAGCTCCTCGATCAGCTTCATGCAGCCCGCATCCAGCACCGGATCGCTGTGATGCGCGACGAGCGTTCCGTCGAAATCAGTGCTGAGGAGGCGGACGTTATTCGACATCGAGCCGGCAATTTACGGATGGATGAGCGCGTCGCAACGCACGCGCCATTCCCCACAGGCCGCCTTAGGAGACGCGGCCTGTATCTCGCCGGGCCAGATTCTCCGAGAGGACTGCCGTGCAATCTTTGACTCCGATGCGACTGCCACTCAGCGAGCCGTCCGCTTTCTTCAGCTCCACGAGTGCGTCATCGATCGCGGCTTGCGCGGAGAAAAGGCAGGGCGTGCTGTAAATGACCAATTTCACGCCGGCCTCTCGCAGTTCGGTCAAGGTGCAAGCCGGAGATTTTCCGCCAGCAATTTGATTGAAGCAGAATGGCCGCCCTGCCTTTGAACTGAGCCGGCGCACTGTATCGAGACTCGTTAGGCCATCCACCAGGACGGCGTCGGCGCCCGCTTCCACGAAAGCCAGGACCCGGAGTTCGATGTCGGCCGGGTCGGAGCTGTCGGTCCGGGCGACCACGAACATTTCGCGCCGCGTGGCAAGGACCTGGCGAAGCTTGGCGAGATATTCGTCCAGCTCCATGATTTGTTTGCCGTCAAAATGCCCGCAGCGGCGCGGCCGCTTTTGATCTTCGAGAACGACTCCAGAGGCGCCCGCCGCCTCCAGGACGGAGACAACGTGACAGGCCACTTCCGGATCGGTGTAGCCGTCGTCGATATCAACCAGGAGATGATGAGCCGGCAGCACGGTGCGGATTCGTTGCACGTAGGAAACAATATCCGTCCAGGTAATGAAGCCGACATCCGGCAAGCCGTAATAGCTCGCGGCAAATCCGAAGCCGCTCAGGAATAAGGATTCGAAATGCCGGCCGGCCATTCCGGCGGAGAACACATCGTAAACACCGATGAAAGGCGTGATGTCTCCATCCAGCACCGCGCCGCGCATTCGTTGACCGGGCGATAAAGCGGAGCTGCTCATGGTTTTTGTTGCTCGATGAAATCAAGAATGCCGCCGATGGAACCAAGCTGCTCGGGGTCTACGCCGCTCATCGCGAAATCGAGCTCATACTCGCTCTCGAGATAAGTGACGATTTGCAGGATGGCGAGCGAATCAATCAATCCTGATGCGACCAGGCGATCGCCTTCTGCGAGGCCGCCAATCGGTCGCCCCGCTTTCTGGATGGTCTGCAAAAAACCGAGGAGGTCTCCTTTTCGTTCTTCGCGCGCCGCGGTCATGCGCGGGTTCACTTACCCAATATGGAAGGCAAGTCGAGCGCTGGCCGACCGTCGCAGGCAATCTTCACAGCTTCGCGGTTAAGCTTGCCGCGCGAGGTGCGGGGGATGTCATCGAGCAGCCACCAGCGCGAAGGCATTTTGTGGTCCGCGAGTTGTGAGCGCATCTGCGTATGCAGCGCGCTAATCGTGGCATCCTCGTGGTCGGTGAGAACAATCGCGACGCCGACGCTTTGGCCGTAGATGGGATCGTCCAATGCAAACGCACAAACGTCGCTCGCTTTCGCGAAACGCTCGACGACCGCGTCAATGTCGGAGGGATAGATCTTCATCCCGCCTTTGTTGATTTCGTCGCGCTCCCGACCACGCAGGAGCAGGCGGCCGCGATCGTCGAGAAACCCGATGTCGCCTGTCATGAACCAACCATCGAGGACGGCCTTGGCGGTGAGATCATCGCGCCCGAAGTAGCCTTTCATGAGAGCGGGCGTGTTCAACCAGACATAACCCGACTCGTTAGGCGAGCAACGGTCTTCGAGCTGGAGCGGGCGCGTGGTGTCATCGGTGCGCAGAATTTGGATCACCGCACCCCAGCCGCCGCCGATCAGTCCGTCTTCTGCGGGCACGTCCGCGTCGTCCAGGCCGGCGACCCAACTTCCCGTCTCCGTGATGCCGTAGGCGTTGCACACCCGGCGCGTGCCAGTCCACTTTCGGATATCCTCCCAGGCCACAGCCTAAAGCGGCGCGGAGCCGCAGTGGACACGTTGCAGGATGCGGCGTTGCGGCGGCTTGGCAAACTTCAGCGCCATCTTCCAGATCGGCGGCACCGACGACATGAAGGTGATCTCATGTTCGTCGATCATCTGACCGAGGCGCATCACGAGATCGGGTCGAAAAGGCGGGGAGATGTAGAGATCGCAGCCGGAGAGCCAGGGGAAAAGGCAATTACAGATCAGGCCGTGGCCGAAATGGGTCGGCAGCATGCAAAGCGAGCGGGCGAAGGCGGCGGCAGGCAGATGATCGCGCAATCCGATCCAACGTGCTCGCAGGGAGCGATGAGTGTGAACGACGCCCTTGGGATCGCCGGTCGAACCGGAGGTAAAGAGAATTAGGGCGTCATTATCCAGATGGATAAGATTGGCCGACGCTTCCTCGCTGCCAGTTTCGGTTGTGGGGAGAACTCTCACGCCGGCGCCGGTAAGCGAGGCCGCGAGGTCGGCGGGAGTCCCTTCGTCGACAATGGCGAGGCGCGGCTGCGCGGTGCGGGAGAGATTTTCGACTTCAAATGGTGTTAACCGCGCATCCACTGGAATAGCGCATCCGCCCAGCTGCCAGATGGCGAGCAGTTCAGCGAAGAATTCGAGTCGATTGCCGAAGGGAAGGAAGACGCGGTCCCCGGGAGCAAGACCGTGAGCCAGAAAGCGAGCGACGCGGCGTACGACCTGACGCTGGATCTCCGAGCGATCCCAGCGGCGACCGCTGAAC
>JACCXA010000137.1 GCA_013697365.1 Chthoniobacterales bacterium | reverse complement strand
AGGCTCGCCTGCTCGGCCCCACCACCGTCCAGGATTCGGACCGTCAGGCCGAGCGGTCCTGCGGCAGTAGGGCGGAAGGTGAACTCTCCGTGTGCCGTCGCCTGCACCACCGGCGGAGCGCCGTTCTCCGCTGCGCTCCATTCGAACGAATTCGCCGCAGCCGCGAGGCCCGCATCAGTGACGAACAAGACGTAGGTGTTCGCCCGTTCCATTACGAGCGGGTTAGTGATGAACGAAACGAGTGCGCAACGCCCGTCCGCCGAGGCAACAGATTCTTCGAGGTCCGATGACACAAGTCCCTCGGGCATTCGACGCTCTGTGTTCCGAACCGGCATAGGCCGCGAACTCGATCCTGACGACCGAGGCGGCGTTGTCCAGCCTTACATTAATAGTCTGGCTGAAACGAGTTACGTCACCGCGCGATTTTCATCTTCGCGCCTGCTAAGCGCGGGCGCTTGTGCCCGAAGCGCGCGCGCGTCATGGTAATGCTCCGCGCCAGGGTGGCGAAATTGGCAGACGCGCCAGACTTAGGATCTGGTTCCGCAAGGATTAGGGGTTCGAGTCCCCTCCCTGGTACTCTGCCGGAGTTCACTGTAGATAGACGAGGCGCCCGAGTCCACCAAGTCAGTCGAAGGTGGCGCCGGAAGTCGTAGAGGAAAATCTTCGGGACCTGCTTCGGATCGGGAACTGGCGACGCACATGCGCTGTATCACACGTTTCATGGCACGGCGGCCGGTGGACTCGCAGCATAGGTTGGCCGATTTGGAGCGGCAAGCGTGCCGGACTGATCGCTCGCCGACGCAAGCGAGTCCCGCGGCAGCAGAAAATCCGGCGCCCTCACACAAGAGACAGATTGACGGCCTTCGCGGGATGCGTTCGCATTCGCTCTGAGCACGCCGGTGTTCTTGGGCGCATGACTTTCTTCCAAGCTTTCATCTACCTGCTCGCCGCGGTGATTTCGGTGCCGCTCGCAAAACGCCTCGGGCTCGGTTCGGTGCTGGGCTATCTTCTCGCCGGAGTTGTCATTGGTCCCTTTTGTTTTCGGTTAGTTGGCTCCGAGGGCGACGACGTAATGCACATCGCGGAGTTCGGCGTCGTCATGATGTTGTTCGTGATCGGGCTGGAGCTTCGCCCCGCTGTGCTCTGGAGAATGCGAGGTCCGATCCTGGGGCTGGGCGGCGCGCAGGTGGTTGTCACGACAGGGTCCGTCGCCTTGGCCGCGCTGTGGCTGGGTGTCTCCTGGCAAGTCAGCGTAGCGGTCGGCTTCATCGTAGCGATGTCATCCACGGCCATCGTTTTGCAGTTGTTGAATGAGAAGGATCAAATGCGAACGGCGGGCGGAAAGGCCGCATTTTCCGTCCTGTTATTTCAAGATATCGCTGTTCTGCCCATCCTGGCTTTGCTGCCTCTGCTCGCGACTTTGCCGGCGACCGGAGCTGCGCATGGCGAGCATGGCGCGCTCAGCCAGTTACCGGACTGGCAACGGGCGTTGCTTGTCCTTGCGGCGATCACCGCTGTGATCCTGGCCGGCCGTTTTCTGCTCCGGCCGTTCTTTCGTTACATCGCCGCGACGCACCTGCGCGAAATGTTCACGGTAACCGCGTTGCTGCTGGTGGTCGGCATTGCGCTTCTCATGCAGCGCGTCGGATTATCTCCCGCGCTCGGCGCCTTTCTCGCGGGCGTCGTGCTCGCAGAAAGTGAATACCGGCATCAGCTCGAGACCGACATCGAGCCGTTCAAAGGACTCCTTCTTGGCCTGTTCTTCATCTCGGTCGGCGCCGGCATAAATTTCGCGCTGATTCTCCACCAGCCCGGGACCGTGGCACTCCTAGTCGTCGCGGTGCTGGCTCTGAAGTTCGTTGTCTTGCTGGCGGTAAGCCGCATCTCGCGTCTCGAGCCGACGCAGCGTTACCTCTTCGCCTTCGCCCTCGCACAGGGCGGCGAGTTCGCGTTCGTCCTCTGCTCTTTCGCGACGCAAAATGGCGTCCTTACGTCAGAGCTGGCGAACCTCCTGGTGGCGACGGTGGCGCTGACCATGGCCGCCGCGCCGCTGCTTTTCGTCATCAATGAACGCTACGTCCAAACAAGATTCAGCAGCGTCCTGCCGGAACGTGAACCGGACGAAATTGATGAGCACGATAATCCCGTCATCCTCGCCGGGGTGGGGCGGTTCGGTCACATTGTAGCGCGTCTGCTGCGCGCCAACGGCTTTGGAACCACGGTGTTGGATTCCGATCCCGATCAGGTGGAAACGCTGCGTCGCTTCGGTCTGAAATCTTTCTATGGGGACGCGACGCGGCTCGATCTCCTCCGCACGGCCGGTGCGGAGCGCGCGCGTATCTTCGTGATCGCGATCGACGACGAGGACAAAGCGCTCGAGCTCGTAGATCTGGTGCATGAACATTTCCCAAACCTGCGCATCCTGGCTCGAGCCACGAGCCGCCAGCATGCCTACCAACTGCTGCGGCGCGGCGTCACTGAGGTCTATCGCGAGACGCTCGGGAGCGCGCTTGATCTGAGTGTCGGCGCCCTAGCCGCGCTCGGAATGGAGATGGAGCGCGCCCAAAGTGTCGCGCAGATTTTCCGGCAACATGACGAAGCGTCGGTGCGCGCGATGGCCGACATCGATGAGCAAGGCGAAGCCTACGTTTCGGTAGCGCGCCTTCACATCGAGAATCTGGAACGCGCCTTGCAGTCCGATCGCGAAAGGTTCGATGCCAATCTCGTCCGCCCCGGTGCGTCGCTTTAGTTCCGCAGGCAGACCTCGCGCAAGCGCCCGGAGCCGGGTGTTTTGTGCTCTTGCGGTTGCTTTCCTGAGCTGTTTCGTAGGCTCCGCGGACGGCGCCGCCGGTTCCGCCGTTTGGATCGACACCGATCCGGCCATCGGTGCGCCCTGGCGTGAGGTCGATGATGCCTTTGCCTTGGTGCTGGCCTTGCACTCGCCCGAGCTGCGCATTGCTGGCTTCAGCACTACATACGGGAACGCGGGATTAGCGCGCACAACGGCGGTGGCCCGACAACTCGTTAGGCGATTTAGCTCCCCGCGGACAGTTGCTACCGAGAAGGTGCATCGCGGCGCAGGATCGCCGAGCGATCCAAGGCGACGGATGGATGCGACGGAGGCGCTGGCGAGGGCGTTGCGTAAAGAAAAGCTGACCTATCTCGCCCTTGGTCCCTTAACGAATCTCGCAAACTTTCTGCGCGTCCATCCCGG
>JACCXA010000171.1 GCA_013697365.1 Chthoniobacterales bacterium | reverse complement strand
TGCCTTCCTTCCCCCTGATGACATTAGCCCAGCGCGCCATGTCGGTATCCTGATAATCTTCGCGGCGCAGACGCAGATAGCCATATTGGGCGGTCGCTACAAAAGGCGTCGAAAGTTTTTCACTTTCGGCGATGCAAAGCGCGAGATTTTTGCTCCGGAGCAGATCGTAGACTTCCTCATCGAACCAGGACGGGTCCCGAAACTCAAAAGCTCCGCGCAGCCCGTTCGGCACATCGGCGAGGAAAGCGCCCAGCAGCGCAGCATCTTTTTTGAGTGCGGGCGGCAATTGAAAAAGCACACAGCCGAGCTTCCCTTCCAGGTCGCTGATGACCTGGTGGAAATAGCGCATCGTGTCTCCGCAGTTCCGCAGTTTCGCAAAGTGCGTGACCTTCTGCGGCGCTTTCAGGCTGAATTTGAAGCGCTCAGGGGTGGTCTGATACCAGCCTTCGATCGTCTTCGCACTCGGGATGCGGTGGAAGCTGTAATTGACCTCTGTGGTCGTGAAACGTTCCGCGTAATACGGCAGCATCTTCGCAGCGGGCATCGTCTCCGGATAGAAGGTCCCTTTCCATTCCGCGTATTGAAATCCGGAGGTGCCGATCCACAGGTTCATGGGATTGATCCTCGCACAACGTCAACAAAGGAACACAGTGGAAGGATGCGATTCCAGCCCCTTCTGGCTCCTTTTCTCATCGGCATTGTCTTTCACCTCAGCGTGCTTCCCGGCCCTGCGGCGGAAGCAGAATCTGCCGATTTGCGCTACTTTCGTGAGCTGGTCGAAACGCGAAACTACTTGTTAGGGCAGCCTGTTTCACCTGAACTGACGCCGGATGGTAAAGCAGTCATCTTCCTCCGAGGCGGCGCGCGCGACCCTGTTCTCCGGCTCTATGAGTTCACAATCGCGGAGCAGAAGCTGCGAGAGATCCTTGCGCCGGAAAAATTACTGAAAGGCGCCGACGAGAATATCAGCGCGGAAGAGCGCAGCCGCCGCGAACGGGCCCGGCAAAGCCTCCGCGGCTTCACCAGTTTCGAGCTGGCCAAGGACGGCTCCCGAATCCTGGTTGTCCTTTCAGGGAAACTCTATGTCATCAGCCGCGGCGACGGGCAGGTCGAGGAGCTTCCCGGCAGCGGCTGGATTGATCCGCACTTTGCGCCCGATGGGACTGCGGTCGCTGCGGTCAGCGCGGGCGAATTGCATGTCATCGAGCTAGGGAGTCGCGCGGATATTGCGGTCACCTCCGGAGCTTCCGAAACGCTGCAGCACGGCGTAGCGGAATTCGTCGCCCAGGAAGAGATGGACCGGCACGAAGGCTTTTGGTGGTCGCCTGATTCGCAATGGCTGTCCTATCAGGAAACCGACAACTCCGGGGTCGAGACGCGCTATATCGCCGATCCGCTTCACCCCGAAACGCAACCCGCGAAGAATCCCTATCCGCGTGCCGGAACGCAGAACGCGAAAGTGCGCCTCGGCCTCGTGGCACGCGGAGGCGGCGGGACGCGGTGGATTGAGTGGGACCGCGAGAAATATCCTTACCTGACGCGCGTGATCTGGAAAGAAGCCGCCGCGCCACTTTGCATCCGCGTGCAGAATCGCACGCAACAGGAAGAACTCCTGCTCACGGTCGATCCAGAGACTGGCGCGACGCGCGAGTTGTTACACGAAACGGATGCCGCCTGGATCAACCTTGACCCCAAACCGATGCCGGTTTGGCTGATGGATGGTCGCTCTTTTTTCTGGACGACCGAACGAGCCGGCTACTGGCAGCTCGAGTTGCATTCGGTCGAGGGAGGAGCGGTGCGCGCGATCACACCGGTTCAGCCTGGCTTCGAAAAATTAATGGATGTCGATGAATCGAGCCGCTCCGTGGTGACCGCTGGGAGCGCTGATCCGCGCGAACGACATCTCTTCCGCGTTAGCCTCGACGCGCCGAGCGAGCCGCGGCGCCTAACAATCGATTCCGGCCGTCACGACGCCGTTTTCGGTGAATCGAAAAAGCACTTCCTCCATCGCTACGATCTCCTCGACGGGCGTTCGGGTTGGGCGGTGCTGCGCAGCTCCGATGGTGGCAAGGTCTGCGACCTGCCGTCCGTAGCCGAAAAGCCATCCTCTCTGCCCGCGTTGGAATTAACCCGCACCGATGGAGCGCGTCCGATGGACGCCGCAATCGTGCGCCCGAAGAACTTCCGCAAAGGCCAACGGTATCCGGTCATCCTCGATGTCTACGCTGGTCCGAACAGCAAGCAGGTCGTCGCGCGACCGGAACGTTACATGATCAATCAATGGATGGCGGATCGTGGCTATGTCGTTGTCACGCTTGATGGACGCGGCACGCCCGGGCATGGCCGACTTTGGGAACGCGCCATTCGCGGCAACTTCATCGACGTCGCGTTGGAAGATCAGTGCGCTGGTTTGCAGGCGCTCGGAAAAAAATATTCGGAGCTCGACCTCACCCGCGTGGGCGCGGTGGGTTGGTCTTTTGGTGGCTACTTTTCCGTGATGGCGGCCATGCGGCGGCCGGACATCTTCCGTTGCGCCGTGGTCGGTGCACCGGTCACCACGTGGGAAAATTACGATACCTTTTATACGGAACGGTATCTCGGCTTACCGGAGGAGAACCCCGAGGCCTACCGCCTCAGCAGTGTGCTGACCTACGCGAAGGAATTGCGTCGCCCGATTCTGCTCATTCATGGGCTGACAGATGATAACGTTTATTTCCAACATTCCGTGCAACTGGCCGAAGCCCTTTTTCAAGCCGGTAAGACCTTCCAGTTTCTGCCGCTGCTCGGCACTCACATGGTAAGCGATCCAGTCTGGCGGCTGCGGCGGCAAAGCCGGATCATGGAGTTTTTTGAAGCGGAGCTGAAACCGGGCGTCGCAGAGAAGGCACCGCCTCGCCGTTGAACGCTGGCGGACACGCTTGGCATGACATTCGAGATCGTTCCCGCGGCTGAAGTGCCGCTGGCCGAGCAAGCGCGGCTCGCAAACGAAGCCTTCGCGGGATATGTCGGCGGCTGGGCGGAGATGGACGCGAACGTGCTGGCGCGCTTTCTCATGCTGCAAGGGACCGATCTTTTTTACAGCCGCTTTGTGCGCGCGGACGACCGTCTGGTTGGTTTTGGCTACATCAATCACACCGGAAAAATTCTGCGTCTCAGTGGCATGGCCATGGTGCCGGAAAGCACGCGGGACCGGGGCCGCCGTGCACCTTTTAGAGCGTCTTTGCGCGGACGGGAAAGCGCGCAGCAACGGCGCAATGATGCTGGAGGTGATCGAGCAGAATCCGCGTGCGGTGGCGTTTTACCGGCGTCACAAATTCAAGCAACTGACGCGGCTCAGCGGCTGGCGTTGCGCGGCGAACGCGACCGGCATTCAGCATGGGTCCGAACGGCTCGATGAAATCTCGATTGTGGCCGCCTCGAGCATGAGGTGGGCGTACAATTACCCGGAACTGCCGTGGCAGATTTCGCGTCACGCAATCTTGAAAATCGAAAGGGCCTCCGCCTTCCTGGTGGGAGATGCGTGCATCGTTGTGAGCGATTCCGCAGCCGGGATAATCCGCGTGTATGCTCTGCTCAGCATTTCACTGGATGGGACGAACTCCGCGACGCTCTAGGAGGTGTGATGCGGCGATGGCCGGATCGAGAGTTCTCGGCCTCGCCGATCTGGCCGGAAGAGTTCGGCGTGACAATCTTTGAGCCGTTGACGCAGTTTTTAATGCGTCGCAGTCTTTGATCGATCTCTCAACCGCAGGAATGAATCATTTCCCGGCGGGTGAGCTAGTAATGCTCTCTAACCCCGGGCCTTGGCTCTCTCCTGCCATCACCGACACACGTCGCCTCGGTGCGCAACATCTGGCCGTCTCGCTTCAAGCGAGACACCGCACTAGCCTTCAGCCACGGAAGGAGCCGCAGCCCCAACGGGCGCTGCTACCGCGACCTTTCGGTTCTTCTTGATCAGGCTGCGGACAGTATCCGAAGGCTGCGCTCCACAGGACATCCAATGATCGATCCGATCGAGCTTCAGAGTGCTGTTGTGATCCTTCTTCTTGGGATCGTAGGTGCCGATGATTTCGATGAACTTCCCATCGCGCGGACTGCGACTGTCTGCCACCACCACTT
>JACCXA010000107.1 GCA_013697365.1 Chthoniobacterales bacterium | reverse complement strand
GGACTCGCGAAGTTGGCTGCGGCGGTGAAGGCGGAGGATGCATTTAAGTATGACGAACCCCCCGGCTGGCTGATTCCGGTGCGGCATTCGCTTGGCGCGACGCTCATGCGCCTGGGCCGCTTTGCTGAAGCGGAACAGGTTTACCGCGAGGATCTCAAGCGCTTACCGGACAATGGCTGGTCGCTCCTGGGCCTTGCCGAGAGCCTGCGGGAACAGAAAAAGCATGAAGCGGAAGTGGCCACGACAAAGGCGCGCTTCGAGAAGATTTGGGCGAAAGCCGACCTTAAGATCACCAGTTCGTGCCTCTGCCAGCCAAAGCCCACCATCACCAATTGACGGCCCTGCGCCTTCGCACGATCACTAAGCGCCATGGACAACGACAATCGCGAAAACATCGTCATGGAACTGAAGCGCGCCTACGGAATGGAGCTCGAGACAGTGCAGAACTATCTCGCCAACTCAATCGACCTCGATGGTGTGCGCGCCGAAGAGATCAAGAAAGCTCTCGCGGCCGATATCCAGGAGGAACTGGCCCACGCGATGTTGCTCGCGAAGCGCATCAAAGTGTTGGGCGGCCGCGTCCCAGGATCTTTAGAGCTTGAGCGCAATCAAACGTCCATGCAGCCCCCCGAAGATTCGACAGATCTGATCAGCGTGATCAAAGGCGTGATCGCCGCGGAAGATGGCGCCATTGCGCAATACGAGAAGATCATCAAAATCTGCGATCAGGTGGATTTTGTGACCCAGGATACGGTGGTTGGGCTGCTCGGTGAAGAGCAGGAACATCGCCGCGCGTTTGTTGGCTATCTGACGGAATTCGAGCGCAAGAAGAGCTAAGGCTGTCCCGCGCCAAGAACGGTTGGTAGCGTTGTTCCATGGTGGAAGGGGCGAATGCATTCGATGTCCGTGCCGCGACGGAGGCTGACGCGCGCATCATCGCCTGCCATCGCGCGCGGATGTTTCAGGATATGGGCGATGTCCCGGACGACATCTTCGCTCCTCTCTGCTCTGCTGCAGAGGAATTCTTGACGGGGGCGCTCGCGCGGGGCGATTACGTTGCGTGGCTGGCGAGCCCGAAATCCTTGCCTGCTGAAGTCGTCGGAGGCGCGGGAGTCCACCTGCGCCGCGTCATTCCGCATCCGTTACGTTCCGTCGACGCAACCGTGCGCGTCGCGGAAGGGCGGCACGGCATTGTGCTGAATGTTTTCACCGAACCACCTTGGAGAAAGCGCGGCGTCGCCGCGCTCCTGATCAATCATCTACTCGCCTGGTCTCGCGAGCAGCAGATCGAGCAACTGGTGTTGCACGCCTCAAAGGAAGGCCGCGCGCTCTATGAGCGATTAGGATTCGTCCAGACGAACGAGATGCGGCTGGCCGAGTCAAACAAACGCGTCCGGCGTCCGCTTGCGGACCGTTCGCGTAGCAGCTACGGAAAACGGATAACGTTCAAACAAGGAGATACCATCATGGCAGCACGAAGCGGATCAGCAATTTGGGAAGGCACACTAAAGGAGGGCAAGGGCACGATGAAGCTGGGGAGCGGCGCCTATGAAGGACCCTATTCGTTTCAGTCGCGGTTTGAGAGCGGCAGTGGAACCAATCCTGAAGAACTGATCGGCGCCGCTGAAGCCGGCTGTTTCTCGATGGCGCTTTCCTCAAATCTCGAGAAGGCAGGACACCCCGCCAAGCGCATCAGCACGCGCGCCAATGTGAAGCTGGAGATGGTTAGCGGTGGACCGAAGATTACATCAATTGAGCTCGAGACCGAAGCGGAAGTCCCAGGAATGGATGACAAGACTTTTCAGGAGCAGGCGGAGAAAACCAAGACGACGTGCCCTGTTTCCGTGGCGCTTTCCGGCACGGAGATCAAGCTCACGGCAAAGCTGCTGCAAAACTAAAGCGCCGGTCAGTTCGACCGGGACAATGGGGGCGTTCGTTACAGCTGGCGAGCTTCGCGTGCGGCGCGGAGGGCGCACTCTAAATCGGTCTTTGCCGCCTCACGGTCCCGTTCCCCGGCTGTGATCGCCCGCCGTGTGGCGGCTTCCAAGTCGTCCGGCAAAGGATGTTGATTCGGCCCAAAGAGTGCGCGCAGGTGTTCGATCATATCCCCAAGACGGCCCTGCTGGAACGCGACCGCGGCCAGGGGCCAGAGCGCCATCCAGTCGAACCCATAGGGATCATCCATCCCGTGCCACAAAGTGAGCGCCTGAGCTCCGTGTTGCGCGATGCCAGCGTGATCATCGTCACACCACGCCACCCAGGCGAGGTTGGCATGCCCCATCGCCACGTATTCCACCATCTCCAGCTTACTGGCCAACTCCAGAGTGCGCGTCGCGTAGTCGCGCGCGAACTCAACCTGACCCGCGCGACGAAACGCCACTGCCAGATACGTCAGGCAGCGCGCTTCGATGACCCGGTCGCCCACGCGTCTCGCCAACGCGAGCGCCGCCTGGGCATGTCCGATTGCCACCGCAAAGTTTCCGCGCCAAAGATGGATGAGCCCGAGGACGAAGCGGACATGCGAGGCTTCCGACAAATTCGCGGAACCCTCGCTCGCGGAGACCGACAGCTCGGCCAGTTCCAGGCACTCTTCTGACGGGCGGTAACGCGACGCCGTGAGGTGGGAAAGCGCCAGCATTTGGAAGAACTTCCCGCGCTGGATGGGGGCGCCGCGCTCCTCCACTGCGGACCGAAAGCGGGCGGCGATCTCGCGCATCTCGGCGGCCATTCCCTGCCAGTAGAAGAGATGCATCCGCTCCAGTTGGATTTGCACCTTCTCTTCCCACCATTCGGCGGGGCGTCCATCGGCTACCTCACCAAGTTCCTTTTCCGCAAGATCAAAGGCGCGTCCGGTCTCGTCGTAATGCCGTTGCAGGTTGTGACTAAATCCAGTCTTACGATGAAGACGCGACCTTACGATTTGCTCCCCGTCGAGGAGCCTGGAACGGGCCCGCTCGTAGGCCGCTCGCGCTGGTCCGTGCTCGCCCGTGAGCGTCAGGACATCGCCCAGTTTTTCATTCAAATGCGCGGCGGACCGACGCGTCTTCGCGTCCTGCGCGGCTGGATCGATTCGCTCCACCTGGGCTAGCGCCGAGCGGTAGAAAGCAAGCGCCTCCGCGTTCGCAAACGTCCCCTGCGCCCGTTCACCAGCCCGACCAAGATAATGCGCCGCCTCCGGCGCCGCCTCGGCCCGCTCGAAGTGATAGCCCAGGGTGGCGGCAAGCTCATCGCTCCGGCCCGGAAACAAAGTCTCGAGCGCGTGTGCCGCCGCTGCATGCAAGACCTTGCGCTGCGCGAGGAGCAGGGAGTGATAAACGACATCCTGCGTGATGGCGTGCTTGAAAATGTAATCTCCCTCTTCCAAAGCACGGGTCTCCGAGGCCAGCTCCCGCCCCGAGAGAACGAACTCGCGCCGTTCCAGTTCGACCAGCGAACGCATGATCCTGCTCTCAGCTATTCCCTCGTGCAGACGCTCCAGGACGCGCTCCTGAAAAACGCGCCCCAGGACCGACGCTTTCTGCAAAGTCTGCTTTGGTTCGGGCGCAAGCCGATCGATGCGCGCGGTCACCACTCCCTGTATCGTTTCCGGGAGGTCCACGGCGGTGATCTCGCGCGTCACACGCGCCCGCCCTCCGGTCAGCACCACGACACCGGCCTCGATCAAGGAGCGGAGGAGCTCCTCGACGAAGAACGGATTGCCGTCCGCGCGTTCGAGAATGATGTCTCGCATGTTTTCCGGCAGGTCTTCCAACTGGAGAAGTTCGCGGATCAGAGTCATGCTTTGTCCGGGCGAGAGCGGCCGGAGTGCAAAGCGACGGCCGGGCTCGGCAAACTTCTCGAACGCGCCGTCCAGGAGTTGCCGCGCCGGTGATTCGTCCGAGCGCAGAGCGCCCAGCAAGAGCAACGGGACTTCCCGGGTGAGCGGGAGCAGCGCCTCGAGAAAGCGCAGCGACGAAGGATCGGACCAATGCAGGTCTTCCCAGATCAGGAGGAGCGGCTGGCGACACGAACGGGCCCGCACGTAATCGCGAAACGCTTCCAGCATCCGGGATTGCAAAGCTTCCGCGCCGAGGAACTGGACCCGCTCCGCCATCTCACCTTCCAGTTCGTGATCAAGCAATGGGGCGAGGTAAGGGTAGATGTCCGCCACCCGGTCTCCGCACTCGGCTGCTACGCTGTCCCGCAATGCGCGTGCAACCTCGGTAGGCGGAGCGTCAGCGTCGATCTTGAGCAGATCGCGCAGGAGCTCGCGTACGAGCCAGTAGCTCATGCCCGCGGTGTAGGAAAGAGCCCGTCCCTCCGCCGAACCGACGTTCTCCGGCAACGCGGCGCGAGTCTCTGCAATGAGCCGGCTCTTACCCAAACCCGCCTCGCCCATGAGCGCGATGAGACCGCCTGCCCCACGGCTTAGCTCGAGCACCGCGACTTTGATTTCGCGTAGCTCTTCTTCGCGACCGACGAGGGGTGCGCGGAGACCTTCGATTCCTCGCGCCGTCTTAGGGGTATGCTTCAGCCCCAGAAGGCGATAAACGTCCACGGGCGCTTCTTTGCCCTTCAAATTGAGCGGCGGAAGCGCCTCGAATTCGAAGAGGTGGGCCGTGTGGCGCTGGGTATTTGCGCCGACGAATATCTCTCCATCGGATGAGGCGCCTTCCAGACGCGCCGCGAGATTTACGGCATCGCCCATCACAGAATAATCTCGTCGCCCCTTCGACCCGATCTCTCCCGCGATTACTTGCCCCGAATTCACTCCCATGTGGAGACTGAGCGCCGTTTGGTGCGCTGCGTTGAAGGTGGCGATGGTCTGCATCATTTCCAAGGCGGTGCGCAAGGCACGCTCCGGATCATCTTCATGCGCCACCGGTGCGCCGAAGAGGGCCATGATCTCGTCGCCGATGAACTTATCGACCGTGCCTTCGTACTTTTGCACGATGGGGACGAGCGCTTCGAAACACGCGTTGATCAACGCGCGCACCTCTTCGGGATCGAGCTTCTCCGACAAGGCGGTGAAACCGGAAATGTCCGCGAAAAGCACTGTTACGAGTTTACGTTCCGCCGCTAAAGCGGTCTGCGCGGGCGAGGTCTCGAGCCCCTGCAGCTGTTGCTTTAAGCCGTGCACCGCGGCATCCACCACCGCGTCGCTCAGGACGCCGCGCTGCGCCTCTAATGCGGTGATGGCGTCGACCAATTTCTCAGTTCTCTTGGCCTGATCAGACATGGCGAACCAAAACGCTTATGCGTCGCTCTACGGTCTACGCTCTGCGCATCCGATAATCCAGACCAGACGCGGAGCCGGCGCGCAGGCAGCGCCGCTACAAGAGCGTTCCCTGAGCGGCAGCCGGTTCCGGCGAAGAGGCGAAGCCGGCAAACTTCTTCATCAATTCGTCGAGCTTCGCCACATAATAATCGACGTTCTCGTCGCGGTTCGCGGAATCGAAAGCAGAGGCAAGTTTCGCGGCCTCGTAGGCGGCGACCTTCCTGCCCGAACCGGTGATGTAGTAGCTAATCTGATCGCCTGGCCGGACGCTGCGATCACTGGTGAGCGCAAGCTCGTAGGCCGCAGCCCGATTGCGCGCCGAGCCCGCGATCTTCTGCCGATATTTTTCGAGCGAATCCTGGATCGTATCGGTTTTCATTAGCCAATCGATCGGCCACTCCTGCTGCCGGATCTTTTGCTCGAAACTTTCGCGCAATCCGTTGACGGCCTCGGGTTGGCCTTGCATCAGGAGCTTGATCATCTCTTCGAGGAAGACGCGTTGGAATTTCTCCAGGCCGCGCGACTTCAGGGCGCCGCCTTTCATAATCACTTCGCCCTCTCGTGTCAGGAGCGCGTAGTTCTTCGCCTTGTAGCTGAACATGGCGTCAAACTGCTCGTCGAATTCGACCTCGATGCCGCGTGGTAATTCCCGGGCCAGCTCGGAACGTAAATCCTCCGCCACCGCGTTCGCCGGCGGCACAAAATAGATGCCGTCGGTATCGACCTCGATCACTTGCGCGCCGCGTTTATTCAGCCAATCGATCATCTTCTGGAGCAGCTCACGTCCGATCTGTGTCACCCGCGCTGCGGCCTCGAAGTCGGCAAAATGCCCCTGCGCAAAACCAAGGTAGCCGTAAAAGCTGTTGATCAGGATTTTGAAAGTGTTCTGGAGCGCGTGAAAATGTTGCTCTTGTGCTTTGTCGGTTGCAGCGCGCATGCTTGCTTTGGCTTCCAGGCGAAACGTGCGCAGGTCGGTCAGCAGGCTGCGGAAAATCTGCAGCTGATCCGTCACCGGGAAGCAATCGAACTGCAACATCACCGACGGATAGAGCGAGGCGATGTCGCAATGCCAGACATCCCGCGCCACTCCGGTGACGAAGATCGCGGTGTAGCCGCCTTCGAAGCCGCGCGCCATTGGCATTTCCGGAATGGAATGACGCTGCCGATAATATTCGCGCAGAAAGAGCGCGTTGATCCGGGTGGCGTTCCCGCGCACGATCACGTCCTGGTAATTGTAGGGGAAAATCTGCGCCTGGATGAAGTAGCTCGGACTGAGGAGATCGGCCACCGCGCGGGTTTCGCGCACAGCGCAAAGCGCGCGGCGATGAAATTTTTCTGAAGCGTCGCCGTAGGCGCGTTGCAGCTCCAGACCGACCAGACTGGAGGTTTCGTCATCACCGCAGAATCCAAAATGTTGTGCGACATCGATTCGATCGAACCCGGACAGCGTTCGCATTCCAACATCGTAAAACTGCGCGAGCAGGAAGGTGTCGACGAAGTGTCTCCCATCGACGGTGAACTTCGGGTAATCGATTGTCTTCTCCGCAATCTGGAGCCGCGAAGGGCGCGAGCGCAGGAAACCGCCGCTGCGTCCCCAATCGAGCTTCACCTTCGCCTTGCGCGCTCGGGCGACGAGATATGGCAAATCGAATTTAAAGAGGTGGTGGCCTTCGATGACGTCGGGATCGCGCGCCTGCACGATCGCGGTCAATCGCTTCAAGGCCGCGCGCTCAGATTCTTCGACCGCCCCCGCATCCACCACGATGAGCTCTTCCCAGCCGCTGTTGTCAGAGAGCGCGATGCTCATGATGTGGTCTTCCGGAGTAGAAGCGTCCGGCAATTCGCGGTCGCCCACGCAAAAGGAAAGGACTTCGATTTGCAGGCGTTTCAGCTTTTCGAAGGGGAGTTCTTTGAAAAGCGTGCGTCCGGTGTCCGTGAGTTAATGCTGCACCGGATCGCTTAGAGCGAAGAAGCCGCGACCGGCGTTCTTGAGC
>JACCXA010000094.1 GCA_013697365.1 Chthoniobacterales bacterium | reverse complement strand
AAACTCGGTGTGCTCAAAGGTTTGGCCTGAGATGACGACGTCGGCGCTCTCGGGGGGAATTTCGCGCCAGTCATACGGATCGTGCAGGACGACGTCTACGTTCTTGCCGGCGGACATGTCGATGCCTTGGTAGCGCCACGCGGGTTCGGCGAAGAGGGGCCGATACGAGCCGTTGATGTCTTGGCTGCCCAGATCGTAAATCAGGAGCGGCTCGTCCTTGCGAAGATCGAGATAACTTCGCCGAAACTCAGCCATCTTATCGAACGAGCTGGGATGCATGCCGCTTCAGTGAATCCTGCGCCCACGGTTTGTCACTTGAAAATCACAGCCTCCCAATCCGGTGGCGGGACCTGTCTAGCAACCATGGCACCGGCCCACGAGCGTTGCTGTAAAAGCCCGCGCAGCGCCTGAGCGAAGTTGTGATGCCCGGAAGGAGTCCGATTTGGATCTAATCGAGCGGATCGACCGCGGCTCGCGAAATGGGGAGCGGATCAGCATTGTCGGAAGGAATAATCACGAGGTCCCCGGTGTGGAAAGCGCGGTCCGGGTGACAGGCTTCGCTTTCCACTTCTGCATGTACCACTGAAACCCCTAGGGCTCTGAAATCAAACTTGGTGCGGAGGCGTTCACGCATGCGGGCAGTCGGATGGAGGCGAAAGATCGTTTGGGGCCAGCGAAATGTCGTATCAATGCAGTCTGATGCTTCGATGCTCCCCGCGGTAAAGGCTTGGTTGGAGGCATGTGAAATAAACAAAAGCGCGGATGTCCCCATCCGCGCGCTGAAATCTTAAAATGTAGAAGGGACCTAAGCACCCCAAAAATCGCAGGGCAAAGGGACTCCCGTCCTAAGCCTCAACCGAAAGCTCAACGTCGACCGGCCGTTCCTTCTTGCTGAGGGCTCGGCGCAACTTCGAGAGCGCGATATTCTGGAGTTGGCGAATGCGCTCGCGCGTAACACCGAACTTCTTGCCGACTTCCTCGAGCGTCTTTGGCTTGCCACCATCCAACCCAAAGCGGGAGAAAATGATCTTGCGCTCGCGATCGTCGAGCACGTCTAACAATCCGCCAACTTCATTACGCAGATTTTTGTCTCGCAGCAGCTCGAAAGGTGTCTGCGCCTCCTCGTCCCCCACAATTTCGCCGAATTCCGTTGAATCATCGTCGCTAATCGGCGCATCAAGCGAAGCGGGACGGATAGACACCGTCTTGAGTTGCGAAACCTTGCCGCTCGCAATGCCAATTTCTTCGCCTAGCTCGTCATCGGTAGGTTCACGGCCGAGTTCTTCGCTCATTTGAAGCGAGACGCGCCTCATTTTCGAGATCTTATCCACGAGGTGCACTGGCAATCGAATCGTCTTGGACTGGTTTGCCAAAGCCCGCTTGATGGACTGCTTAATCCACCACGCGGCATACGTGCTCAGCTTGCCGCCCTTAGCGGGATCAAAGCGTTCCACTGCTTTCATCAGGCCAATGTTCCCCTCGGAAATGAGATCAAGCAGCGGCAAACCAAGATTCGCGTAATCATGCGCAATCTTGACCACGAGACGAAGGTTGGAACGAATCATGAGCGCGCGCGCTTCGCGGTCGCCCTTTTTGATCTTCGCAGCCAGTTCGATCTCCTGATCGGGCGTCAAAAGTGGGATCTGTCCGATTTCGCGGAGGTAAATTTTTATTCCAGTATCGCTATCTTCAGCAGCCATAAAACTCTTCATGTAAAGGGGAACGGGGAGGCACTTGTCCTATCAATGTTACGCGCCCAGCCTCCAGTCGGGTTGCACGTTCTAGTCGGGTCCAGAGTATTTAACCAGGTTAAATATTCGAAGTTCTGACAGCCCCTGCGCGTCTTTTGTTCAAACATTTAAAGACCCCTATCAATCTTCTCTCTAAGAGGTGGTTACGTCGGTATCCACTGACGTAAGAACAACGTTCTAGTTCGGGAGTGGATCTTCTTCCGGTTGTGGCGCAGGGATCTTTTCAAGGCTTTTAGGCGATTATTTCTGCTCGCGTTCTTTGTCGCCGAGCCCACCTCGGCCTGATCCGCCAGTATCAGAACCGCCGTTTTGAGGCTGCTGAGCTTGTGTTGAGATGCTGAAGATGTAGCTGGAGATTCGGGACCTGATGCGGGAGAGTAGCGCTACGGATTGGCGGCCAGCGCGTGCTGTGTATGCGCGAGACACCGCATTGCCGGCGCGACCCTGGGTGGTTGCGCTTAAGTGAATTTCCGTGACAGAGGCGCCGCCGGCACCCGTTGCTAAGGGAGTGAAAGACATGAAAAACAAGATCCGCGTAGGAATCATCGGCGTTGGCAACTGCGCCTCATCGCTGGTGCAGGGTATTGAGTTTTATCGCAGCGCGAATGAGGACGACCTCGTTCCAGGGTTGATGCACGTGGACCTTGGCGGCTATCACGTCCGTGACATCGAATTTTCCGCAGCTTTCGACATTGCGGCAAACAAGGTTGGCCGGGATCTGGGTGAAGCTGTCTTCGCCGAACCGAACAACACGATCAAGTTTGCAGAGGTCCCAAAGGTTGGCGTGAAGGTGCACCGCGGCATGACCCACGACGGCCTGGGGCGTTATCTCAAGAAGGTGATCAAGAAGTCGCCCGCGTCGACCGATGACATTGTTGGGATTCTTAAGAAAACGAAGACGGATGTGGTGATTTCGTATTTGCCGGTCGGGTCCGAGATGGCGACCAAATGGTACGTCGAGCAGATCCTCGAGGCCGGATGCGCCTTTATTAATTGCGTGCCGGTCTTCATCGCCTCGCAGCCTTACTGGCAGCGGCGTTTTGAGGAGCGGAAACTCCCGATCATCGGCGACGACATTAAGTCACAGGTCGGAGCCACAATCTCTCACCGCGTCCTGACAAATCTTTTCCGTGAGCGCGGCGTGCGCCTCGATCGCACCTATCAGCTAAACTTTGGTGGCAACACCGATTTCCTCAATATGCTGGAGCGCGAGCGGTTGGAATCGAAGAAGATCTCGAAGACACAGGCGGTCACCAGCCAGCTTGGGCACGCTCTCCCGGCTCGCGATGTGCACGTCGGGCCGAGCGATTACGTTCCATGGCTCACGGATCGCAAATGGTGCTACATCCGCATGGAAGGCACCACTTTCGGGAACGTGCCGATCAACTGCGAGATGAAGCTTGAAGTATGGGATTCTCCGAATTCTGCCGGCGTCGTGATTGATGCTATCCGCTGCGCCAAGCTCGCGCTGGATCGTGGCCTCTCCGGATCGCTCGTGGCGCCATCCAGTTATTTCATGAAATCTCCGCCGCAGCAGTTCACGGACGACGAAGCGCGAACCAGGACGGAAGAATTTATCAGAGGCGATGACGACATAGTGATGCCTGGCCCGTTGAAGCGGAACGGCACCAATGGTCTTCGAAAGACGAGCAAGGCCCGGAACGGCGCGAGCAAGGCGAAAAAATAAGGTCGTCGGTCCTTACAAGCGACTACAGAAACTGGGCGGCGCCAGTCTAGCTGGATTCGGCGCCTACACGTCCCGCACGATCTCGGAGGCCTCCTTGTCGGTGCGCATCCCAACGAAGGTCGTGTGGCGCAGGTTCCCGGCGTCGGTCCATTCCACGAAAGAAACCTGACACACGAGTTTTGGTTTCACCCAGCGGCATTCCTTCATCTTTTCCGCCGTTATGGCTTCGCCACGCCGCGCGCTTTTCTTTTCAGGGAGGTTTGTAAACGGGCATGTGTCGCTTCGGAGCTTCTTGAAATCCCTGGAAATCTCCTCGCGCACGCGCGGCACGAATCCATCCTTTACCTTGGCGACAAAGAGGAAACGTCCGGTCTCGTAAAGGCCCAGAAGGAGTGAGTCGAAGCCGCGGGCGCCGGGCACGTAACCACCCACGACAAACTCCTGCGCGCGGTTCGTGCGTTGCTTGATCCAGGCTCCCGAGCGTTCCCCAGGTTCGTAGAGCGAACCGTCGCGCTTCCCGACGACGCCTTCCAAGCCAAGCTTGCTTACTGCATCCAGGACCTGTCCCGGCGGAGCCTCGAGCAACGGTGAGATCCGCAGCGGATCCTTTGGCGTCCGCAGTAAACGCTGCAGGGCTGCGCGCCGTTGGTCGATAGGTAGCTGCTGCAGATCCTCGCCGTTGTCATTCAGCAAATCGAAGGCATAAAAGAAAACCTCCAGCGGCCGCGACCGACTGTTTTGCAGAAGCTGGAAGGAAGGCCGGCCCTGCTCATCCAGTGCGACGATCTCCCCATCCAACGCGAATTCGCCCCGGACCGCACGGAGGGCCTCGACCACGTTCGGAAAGCGCTTGTTCAGCACATTCTCGTTCCGCGAAAATAGGGTAACCTCGGTCACATTCTTCACGGCCAGGCAACGATAGCCGTCGAATTTGATCTCGAAGGTCCACTTGCCGTCCTCGGGCAATTTTGTCACCGCTTTACAGTTCATTGGCTCGATGAACTGAGGCTCGATGCGCTTTTTCTTCGCGAGGCGCGCGCCTGTCTTCGTCGTTGCCGCCGGCCGATTACTCTGCCATTGGGCGTCGTTCGCTTTCGTGATCGCTGCCACGGAGCGCCCGGAGATGGCGGAGGTGTCATCGAGCTTCGCCGAGAGGGGCTTCATCGATTCGCCAGCCTTGATCAAAAGCCACTTATTGCTCTCCGGATCGCGTTTCTCCTTCACCAGGATCCACTCGCCTTTGAGTTTCTGGCCCTGCATTACGATGTGCATCTTGCCAGCCC
>JACCXA010000164.1 GCA_013697365.1 Chthoniobacterales bacterium | reverse complement strand
CTAGGAATTGAAGCGACAACTGAACCGGAGAAGCGCCAGGGAACGCAGGAGTTAATCCTCGAAATTATCGACGAGGTGAAGCAGAGCGGAGCCACCTCGGAAGAGCTGGCCAAGGCAAAGAAAATCTCATTGAGTCATCATCTCGCTGCCCTCACGACGATGCGCGGGCAAGCCTCCGACCTCGGGTCGAATTGGTTCCTAACGCGGAATCTGAATTTCACCCGGGACTATCTCGACGCGGTGCAGGCGGTCACGGGCGAGGACATTCGCCGCGTCGCAGAGCATTACCTCACCATTGAGAATCTCACGATCGTCTCGCTCAATCCGAAAGACCGGCGCGCGACGGCCCCGTCTGCAAGGAAGGCCGTACCGGTAGGCAACGTGCAGAAGATCGAACTCGCAAACGGATTGCGGCTTCTGGTGCGGGAAGATCCACGGCTTCCCCTCGTCTCGATCACAGCTGTCTTTCGCGGCGGGCTGCTGGCCGAGACACGGCAGACGAACGGCGTCACGCATTTGATGGCGAAGGCGCTGCTCAAAGGCACCACGACGCGCACGGCGGATCAGATCGCCGATACGATCGAAGCCGTTGGCGGCAATATCGGAAGCGACTCGGGCAATAACAGTTTCAGCATTGCGCTCGATGTGACGCAACCGGATCTGCGCTTGGCGGGTGAGCTGCTGGCTGACATTCTTCTGAACGCCACGCTGCCTGAGCAGGCCGTGGCGCGGGAAAAGGAAGTGCAGCTCGCCTCGATCAAGGACGAAGAAGAACAGCTCACATCGGTGGCTCGCAACCTTCTCCGCGAGGCGCTCTTCCGTGAGCATCCGTATGCCCTGCGCGGGAAAGGTTCCGCCGCTGCGGTGGAAAAGCTGACCCGGAAGGATCTGATTGCATTTCGTGACCGTTACCTCGTGGCGAAAAACGGGGTGCTTTCTGTTTTCGGCAACGTGAAGGCGGCCGAAGTGCAACAGCTTTTCGAGCAAATGCTGGCCACGATGAAACCCGGGGTGCTTTCCTTGACCGATCCCGCAGCGAGCAAACCTATCCTAAAGAAGACCGAAGTCGAAAGCCTTCGCGAGAAAGCGCAGGCCGTCCTCATGGTCGGCTATCGCGGCGCGGAGTTGTTCAGCGCTGATCGCGCGGCGCTGGAATTGATCGATGAAGCAAGCAGCGATCTTGGGTCGCGGTTCTTCATTCGGATCCGCGAACAGATGGGGCTCGCCTACTACGTCGGCAGCAGTCAACTGCAAGGGCTGGTTCCGGGAATGTTCGTCTTCTACGTCGGGACCGATCCGGAGAAGGTTGGCGCAGTCAAAATCGCGCTCCTCGAGGAGATTGAAAAGCTGGCGACAGACGGGCTAACGAGTGAGGAATTGGTCCGCGCGAAGAAGAAGTTGATTGGCCAGCAGCAAATCTCGAATCAGAGCAATGACGCTCTGGGTTACATGACGGCGCTCGACGAGCTCTACGGGCTCGGCTTCAACCACTATCAGGAAAGCGAACGGGAAATCGAGGCCGTCACCCAGGAAGATGTGAAAAGGGTCGCGGCGAAGTATTTTCTATCGGAGCCTTTCGTGCTCGCGACCGTTCGTCCTTCCGGGAAGGAAACTGCGCGATTGGAATAATCTTATGGCCGAACTTCAAACTAACACGCAATCCGGCGAGCTTTCGCAACGGTTCATCGAATTTGTTATGATGCATGCGCAGAACGCGGCGCTCTTCCTCGGCCAGATTCCCAACCCGCAAACCGGCGAGGGCGAAGTGAATCTGGAGTTGGCGCGGATGTTCATCGATCAACTGGCGATGATACAGGAGAAAACGCGCGGCAACCTCACGAGCGAAGAGGGGACGGTCTTGCGCAATGCGCTGGCAAATCTGCAAATGGCATTTGTCGAGGTTTCGCAGAATGGCGCCGGCGAAAAGTCAGCTCGCGCACCCCGATCGGCCCCGGCGTCTGAACCCGAGCCGCACGAGGCGCTCTCAACACCGCTGCAACCCTCCGCCGCTGAGCCGCCACCCGCGGTCGCGGCCTCGCCTTCCGAGGGCGAGTCGCGCAAGAAGTTCACAAAAAGCTA
The DNA here is from genome assembly GCA_013697365.1 of Chthoniobacterales bacterium. Taxonomy (GTDB): domain Bacteria; phylum Verrucomicrobiota; class Verrucomicrobiia; order Chthoniobacterales; family UBA10450; genus JACCTI01. The sequence goes on along the minus strand of JACCXA010000164.1, from coordinate 315 downwards.
CGGCGCGTAGTCCAGCCCGCCAGTCGGTGGCATCCGGCATCTTGCCGAATGCACCGCGGTTCCGCCAAGACGGCACTCTCGCCTGCATGCAGCCCGCTTCCGCGCGGCGCACGTATCTCCTTACATGCCAGCTGCCACCGCCAGGCCAGACAAATCAACGGGGGGAACGCCCGTGGCAGACGCCGTTGCGATCTCGACCGAAGAGGCTGAAGGCGCTGGGCTGCGCTACGTGACCGATGAGCAGCCGGGCTACACGCCCAAAGTGAAAGGCGACGGGTTCGAATATTTTGACCCTGCTGGGAAACCAATCAAAGA
>JACCXA010000086.1 GCA_013697365.1 Chthoniobacterales bacterium | reverse complement strand
CATCGTGGCCGAGCCGATGTTCCGCGCGCCGAGGCCGGAGATGGTGGAGGAGTTGTACGGGGCCTGTTGCGCCTGGGCGCGACTAACGAGTGCAAGCGCGGCCAGGACGAGGAGAGGGATGAATCGCATGAATGAATTTACTTGGAAGGTGGAGCTGGAAAACGAAAAATCGCGTTATCGACCGGCGGATTGCCTTCGGCTTTGTCGAGGATCAGCTTTTGCTTGTTCGAGCCGCCTTTGCGACCCGACTCGATTGAAAACGGGAGAAAAACGCCGTTGATCTTTTCGTAGTCGCTCAGGTCCGTTTCCGTCTCGACCTGCGAGCCACGCTCCATTCTCTGCGAGACGATCCTGATCTCGAGAAAGTGATCCGGATCGAGGTAGACATACTGGATGTCGCCGTTCTTGCGCGTGACCTTCAGCTTGTGGGCGAGTGTGCCGTCCACATCCTCGGTGCCGAGAGATTCCACCATGCTCCCCTTCTCTTTCCAGTCGATGAGCGGCCCATCGACCTCCGCCTCTTCGATCAGCGACTTCGCGTCATCGGCCGACATTTTCTCCGGATCTTTGCGTCCCTGGAACGGAGAAATCTTCCACCCTTCCTGACCGTCATAGGCTTGCACCGCGGTCATCCCCTGGAGACTGACTTCGGTTCGGACCGAATCCGGCCGTTTTTTAATCTCCGAAAAGCCAAACTGAAGCTGGCCGTCGTTCACCAGCATTTTGCCTGTTAGTTTCACCGATTGCAGAGCGCGTAATGCATCCGGGCCACCTTTGGCTTCGACGTTTTTGGCGACGATCTGATCGACCGACATCTGCCGTGTCTCCTGGCCGTGAACCAAACTTTGCGACAGGACGGATCCAGCCAGGAAAAGAGAGAGAATCGGTAGGTTCATAATGATGGAAACGATTGGGTTTGCCCGGAAGCGTTGCTAAAAAAAGAGGGCCCTGCGAGCAACGAATAGAGCGAGAGCGAAGTTAATCAGATCGATCTCGCTGCGCCGTATTGCACGCCGTGTACCAGACAACTACAGACGGAGCCATTCGGTTCTTGCAAAGCCGCTTACGAGGAAGCGCGCAGAAATCTGCGACACCAGAGTGTATCGCGAATGGGACGTAGCCGTTCCGGAGTTGGGATCGACTTGAACTTTGCAGCGGGAAAAGAGAAGCGCGGGAATGCCGCAGCCTTTATCCGTGATTCGTTTACCTGCGTCGCGACTCCAGACGGCTAATCCGCTGAGCGGCTCGGGCCTGGACCAAACAGCTGCGAAGTTAACACCGCAATGGTTTTGGCGAGGATTGAGAGGTCGAGACGGAGAGACGCGTTTTTCGCATAGAACATGTCCATCTTAATCATCTGCTTGAAGGTCGTGCTGTTCTTGCCGTTCACCTGCCAATAGCCGGTCAGCCCCGGAGGAAGATCCGCGCGCGCCAGGTGATCCGTGTCGTAATGTTGCAGCTCGTAAGGCGTGCACGGGCGGGGCCCCACCAAACTCATCTCACCGCGGATCACGTTGAAGATCTGGGGAAGTTCATCCAGACCAGCAGCGCGCAAGACGGCGCCGAGAGAGATCAAGCGACTGTCACCCACGGCGTCGAGCTTGGTCATGGGCGCATCGGATTTAATCAAGTGGCTGAAGTGACTCTCGTGCGAACTCGTCTCGGCGCTTACTTTCATGCTGCGGAACTTGAACATGGTGAAAGGCCGTTGCAGGAAGCCGATTCGCTGCTGCCGATAGATGATCGGGCCCGGCGAGACCAGCTTGATCCAAAGGGCCACCAGAATCATGACCGGACCCCAAAGGGGAAGGAGAAGCGCTATGACCAACAAATCGAGCGGGCGTTTCCACCAATGCGGCAGGGCGGCCATTGCCTGCGTGTAGTTGAGCGTTTCGGTCGACATCAGAAGGAGAATGCTGGCGGGAAAAAGAAAATGATTCATTGCTGCGACTCCCTTTGGAGCGCGACCACGGCTTAAAGATCCCTTACCTAAGTCGCGAGCAAAATCTGGTCGCTGCTGATAATTCAAAAGTGCGGTCGGTGCGGCGCATGACTGGGATGACCCCAGCTGCAGCTCGATTATCAAGCCGGGTCTTCACTAAAGACCGAGGACAACTGGATAGCAAGGGTGGAAGGCCCGCCACCCAATGTTTGAGGCAGGCCCAAGGCTTGATAGAATTGGGTCATGACCGCCTCAAGCGGAACTCACAGCCTTGGCCCCCAAACCGGCAAGATTACCGTCAATGTTTACCGTGACGGGGTGGCGGCCAGGATGGGGCACAACCTCGTCCTTGAGGCCACCAAGTGGAGTGGCAAGGCCGAGGTCGATATCGACCATCCAGCCGCCTCGAGGATCGAATTGACGATAGACTCGCGCTCGCTCGAGATCATCGCTGCCACGGGTGGGATCAAGCCGCTCGGCGACAAGGATCGTGCTGACATTAAGAAGAACATCAACGACAAGATCCTCGTGACGTCCAGAAATCCGGAAATAACCTTCCGGAGCACCGAGGTCTCTGGAACCGGCCCAGATATCAAGGTCAAAGGCGACCTCACCCTGGCCGGCAAGAGCCAGCCGGTGAACTTGAACGTCCGGATCGACGAGAGTTCGGGCCGCGCCAGCGGCAAGACTACGATCCAGCAGTCCAGCTTCGGGATCAAACCGTTCTCGGCTCTGCTGGGCGCCCTCAAGATCAAGGACTCCGTCGACATTCGGTTCGACATCAAGATTCCGTGACCCAGATCAGCCGGCGATCGCGCGCCGCTCCTGCACTGGTCACCCGCCGATCAAAGTACAACGCCGAGGCGACTGGAGCGCCTGGCTCGCATGCACCATTCACCAGTGTTGGCTTGCCTGCGGCTTAATTGTTCTCATAGTAAAAGCCGTCGGTTTCGGGGGTATAGCTCAGTTGGTAGAGCGCGTCGTTCGCAATGACGAGGCCAGGGGTTCGAACCCCCTTACCTCCAGAACTGCTTGAAGCGAGCTCAGGATAGGACTGCTCTGATTGCGTTCGGGGACCTGAGGGGCCAAATGCCCATGATTCGAATATTGCGTTACGCGCGCGACGTCTCGTTATACCGGCAGGAACGAAATCCGCCGGACACTCGTTATGCAAGGCGAGAAGATGGCACCTCTCCACAACCCAAACACCATGAAAAATCCAAAACTCCTTACTGGCGCGTGTGTCGCCGCTCTCGCCTTTTGCGGGGCGACAACCGCCTTCAGTGCGCCAAAAAAAGAGGCCTCCCCATCACCCTCCCCCTCGGGCAGTGGCTTACCCACTGCCGCCACCGCATCGTCAACTTCATCAACCGCGAAGGCACCTCGCGCGACTGCGTTCCGCGGATCGGTTGCTTCCGTCGATGCTTCGGCAAAGACTTTCACCATCGCGGGCAAGACACCGCGGGTGGTCAAGGTCACGGATAAGACCATGGTCACAAAAGCAGGCGAGACCGCGACCTTTACGGATATGGCGGCCGATGAAAAGGTGACCGGCTCCTACTGGAAACAGGCAGACGGTACTTACGAGGCAAAATTGGTGAAGATCGGCGGCCCAAGCGATGCCGATAAGGCATCATCGAAGAAATCGAAGAAAGCAGACGAGACTGCCGCCGACTCGAGCAGTTCGCCCTCTCCGTCCCCTAAGAAGTAGTTCTAGTTCCGACGATTTCAAAGCCTGTGGGGGAGCGATCCCCCGCAGGATTTTCGTGTGGTGCGCGCTGGGCGATTCGAGAGCTCAGCAGTGCGCGGGCACCGAAATCGCTTCACGCCGCTGTCGCTTTCGCGGCCACCTTGAGATCAGCCACGAAGAGCGCGTATTCCCGCGCTCGCGCTTCCTCGTCTGGCTGACGTAAGAGGGACGAGGGGTGCACGGTCGCGACGACTCGCGCCGCGAATTCGGAGGAGAGCACAACCCCGCGCTGTCGCGTAACACGGAAGGAAGCCCCGAAAATCGCCTGTGCCGCCGTCGACCCAAGGCAGACCAGCACCTTTGGTTTCACTAACCGCAACTCCGCTTCCATCCACGGCCGGCACGCCGCAATCTCACGGGAGTTTGGTTTTTGATGGATACGCCGCTTACCTCGCGGCTCCCACTTGAAGTGCTTGACCGTATTCGTGACGTAAACCTCGCTCCGGTCGATCCCGGTTTCTTCGAGCGCCCGGTCCAGGAGCTTCCCGGCGGGCCCTACGAATGGCTTCCCCGCCAGGTCCTCCTGATCCCCCGGCTGCTCGCCCAGCATAAGGAGCTTCGCGCGCCGCGGACCTTCACCGAAGACAGTCTGCGTTCCACGTTTGTAGAGATGGCAGGCCGTGCAAATCTTCGCGGCCTCTTCCACCTCGGACAGGTCGGACGTGGCCGGAACCGGAGCTGGCTGCCAGGGCCCGTCGTCGTCTGCCCCTGTCTTTGCTCGGCTTTTTGCTACCATCGCTTCTACCCGTCGCGGCGCTTCCTGTAAGAGAGAAGGAATCAAAACCGCTTCGGCAAGTTACTCCAATATTTCTTCGGCATCTCCGCCTGCGTCGCGTGCACCTTGACTCGGCCCGGGTTGAAAATGTTCGCGTAGTACGTGAGCCAAAGGGCTTCAATGGTGTCGTCCGTCGGCCCTTGCGACTTGTCCACGCCCGCGGTGAAGGTTAGTTCGTTTCCATCCCAATGTGCGCATTGGTCCGGGGTCAGGATCGACCAGCGCATGGAAGCGAACCGATTAACGAAGAAGCGCGCGTTGTGCTCCACGATATGATGCGCGGGCTCGAACCAGGCGACGAACCATGTTCCATCCGACTGCGCCACTTCCCGGAAGCGGACAAAAGCGCGCATCTTGTGCACGTCACGGCCGATAGCTTTCTGGAATTCCATGGCAAGCGCCACGTCAGGATCGACAGAAATCTCGAGCAACTTCGGCTCACCGCGCGTCAGACGCCAGACAAGGCGATAAAGCAAAGCCCAGCGCCGCGCGTCGCGATGCAGCGCGACGACTCGCGCCAATTCGACGAAAGATTTCGGCACGCGAAACGTCGATTTCGATTCGGACTTGGGAAAAATTGGCTCCTCGAAAATGTCGAGTGCCGGCTGATCCGATAGTAATTCCTGCCAAACCACCTTCTCAGGCGGGAGGTCGCGTTTGAGAGCGCCACGAGCCGCACGCTGCCATTCCTCGAAGACTGGGCGAAATGTAATCTGTTCCACCGCGCGCTACAGTTGTCCCGTGACGACCGACGGTTCGGCCGGGAACAAATCGAGCTGCTTCTGCGGCTGGACGAACCGCCGACTCAGATCATCTCGATCAATGCTGAGATTTGCCGAGTTGTAGTCGGCAGTGATGACGAATGGCAGGACCTTCTTCACCGAGACGTGCAGGCGCGGAAGATCGTCCAGCCGCAATTTGTGCCAGCGGCGGACCCTCAGAATGCGTTCGACTGATTTCGTCCCCAACCCCGGAATGCGAAGCAGCAGCTCTCGAGGCGCTTTGTTCAAATCGAGGGGAAAAACCTGCCGGTTACGCAACGCCCACGAGAGTTTCGGGTCGATTGCTAGATCCAGATTCGGCACTGACACTGTGGTCAGCTCGCCCGCGTCAAAGCCGTAAAAACGCACCAGCCAGTCGGCTTGATAGAGCCGATGTTCGCGGATGAGCGGCGGGGCGATGAGCGGAAGCTTGCTCGAAGCGTCGGGGATGGGGCTAAATGCCGAGTAATAGACGCGTCGCAATTTCTGTTTTGCGTAAAGCGATGCTGCCTGCTGCAAAATCGTGGCGTCGGATGTAGGCGTCGCGCCCACGATCATTTGCGTACTCTGACCTGCAGGCGCAAAGAGAGGCGCTTTCGGGTCCTGGCGTCGTTCGATCTTCGCTTCCGCGATCCGATCCTTGATCCCGCTCATGGCGGCTTCAGTGCGTTGGAAATTCTTCTGCGGCGCCAATTCCTCGAGCGCCACTTGTGTCGGTAGCTCGATGTTAATGCTAATGCGGTCCGCCCATTGGCCCGCCTCCTGAATCAAAGCCGGCGACGCTTCCGGAATTGTCTTGAGATGAATGTATCCGCGGAATTGATGCTCAGTGCGCAACTTCCGCGCGACCGC
>JACCXA010000070.1 GCA_013697365.1 Chthoniobacterales bacterium | reverse complement strand
GGCGACGGCGCAGCTCGTCAGTTCGGGGGAAGCGGACTTGGCGGCGTGGCGCAGTTTGCCTGACGAGGAGTTGCGGGCGCGCCTCTGCGCGTTGCCAGGTGTGGGGATGAAAGTGGCAAATTGCGTGTTGCTCTTCGCCTACGAGCGGCTGCGCGCCTTTCCGATCGATGTCTGGATCGAGCGAGTCTTAAGGGATAAATACTTCGCGCGGAAGCGGAAGATCACGCCGCAGAAACTGCGGGCTTTTTGTGATGCATACTTCGGCGAGCACGGCGGTTACGCGCAGCAGTATTTGTTTCACCATGCGCGGAAGACGACGCCCCGCGCGAAAAGGGGAGGCGCTCATAGACCGCCGCTACAGGCGGGTGCTACATTTGCGCTGCCATCGAACCCGGGTGGACCATGAACGCGAAACGAGAACGCAGAAAGCTATGGCTCGCAGTCCTCGCTTCGCTCTTTCTGCACATCGTCGTGGCGCTTTCTCTCGCAGCTTTCAATGGCTCTCCTGCCCCGCTTCCGCCGCTGGATGAGCAGCCGTTGGAGCTGACGATGATGGACCTGTCGGCTACGCCTGCACCGCCGCCTTTCCGGGTCAATCCGCCTCGCACCGAAACTGATCCCGCAAACGAGTCCGTCGAGGAACCGGATGAGAAAATCTTCGAATCGAACGAGAACTCAATTGCTTCCTCAACCTTGCCGGCTACCGGCGAAGCCCCCTTACCAGCACAGGAAGGGAAAGATCGGCCGTTTGTGCAGATGCAAACGCAGGACGTGGCGCTCCCGACTAAAGGCAGCGAGGCGCAACCGGAGCCTCAGCCAACGCCGGCGCCGGAGGCGACGGTGGCGCCTTCGGTTCTTCCGACAGCCAGGGCTGAGGAATCGCCCCCTCCGCAAGCCAAGCCGCAACCGACCCCGGAGCCGGTCGCTTCTCCTGAGCCGGAGCAATTCGCGATGTTAACGGCGACGCCTCCGCCACCTTTGCGTGAACCACTGGACGACGAAGTGCCACCTCCAGAGGTTGATCCTTCAGTTCCGCCCGTGACCGCTCGTCCTCGGCCCGAAACCGCGGCCTCGGGATACCAGCCCCAAAAGCAGCAAACCCGCATTAGCGGACGTATCACAGATCGCGGCCCGCGGTCGTCGGTCAATGCGGTCGGGACACCGCTCGGGAAATATCAAAAGGCGGTCTCCGACGCGATCGGGTCGCGCTGGTATTATTATATGAAAGCGAAGATGGATTTGGTCAGCATCGGGACCGCGCATGTCGAGGCGGAGGTCGATGGGCAGGGCAAAGTGCGGAACTTGCGGGTGCTCTCGAACAATGCGAACGAAGCCTTCGCGAACATCTGCTTGCAATCATTTCAGGAGGCGCAAATTCCACCCATTCCGCCTGATCTGGCCGCAACCTTGCCCGAGGGCAGACTGCCGGTGGACATTTTCTTCACGACTTACGCAAACCAATGATGGCTCTTTTCACCCTGGCCGAGCTCCCTGGTCCGGCCAACGCGGTTTGGGTGTTTTTTTCTTCGGGCGGCATCTTCATGTGGCCACTGTTGGCCTGTTCTATCATGGCGGTGACGACCATCGTGCATCGCACGATGGCCTTGCGCCGAAAGAATGTCCTCCCGCTCGTGATAGAGAGCGAAATCGAGCGCCTCGTTCCGGGCGGCAGCGCGGAACGTCTCGCGCGTATCGTGCAAAACGACGACTCTTCCCTGGCGCGTCTGGTCAAGATGGCCCTGCAACATTTGCGCGCCCCGCGCAACGAAACCGTCGAAGTCGTTGAGACGAAAGCGCGGCACGAACTGGTCGTGCTGGAGCGCGGACTTATTGTGCTCGAGATCATCACGGGGATCGCGCCCTTGCTGGGCCTGATCGGTGCCGTCTCGGGCCTGGTACATGTGTTCTCCGCCCTCGGTCTCAGCACAGGATCTTCCAACACCCAGCAGATCGCGCAGGGTATTGCCGAGGCTTTGAACGCGACGGTCTTCGGGCTTTGCATCGCGGTGCCAACGCTCGTCGCCTTCAGTTATTTTTCGAAGAAGATCGAGGTGATGTCGGTCGAGATGGAGACGCTGGTCGTGGAGCTGATCGGAAAATGTTATTACGGCCGCGTGAAGCGCGATGATGGCGGGCCTCACTCACCCGCGCGTCCAGTTTCTGCGCCCGTTCCGGCCCGTGCCAAGTCCGTTCCGTAGGAGGTCGATCTCATGAGGATCGCAGTGCGAAAACGGCGGGCGCCGTCGATCATAATCATTTCGCTCGTGGATATTCTCACGATCCTGCTGATTTTTTTCGTCGTCTCCACCACCTTCAAAAAAGATCAGCCGGAGGTGCTAATCAATCTGCCGGAGTCGCAAACTGCGACCCAGGCCGCAGCGGAGATCGAGCATGCGATCGTCAGCGTGGATGCAAATGATGAGGTTAGTCTCGACGGCCGGCCGCTGCCTGTGGAGGAACTCGAGGTCGCCGTGCGGGAATTGATGGGCGTGAAAAAATCTTCGCTCGCGCTGCAGGCGGACAAAAAGGCCTCCTTTGGCACCATTATCAAAGTGATGGACGCGCTCAAACTGGCGGGAGTGAAGAATCTGCCGGCTTTCACCTACGGGGGAAAATGAATCTGCCGATCGTGAAGTACGGAGACCCGATCCTCCGTGCGAAGGGCAAACGCGTTTCGGGGGCCGAGGAGCGCATTCGCGCCCTTGCGGCAGATATGGTCGACACGATGCACGCGGCAAACGGCGTCGGACTCGCAGCTCAGCAAGTTGGGGAAGCGTTGCAACTCACGGTGATCGACGTGTCCGAGGTGGAGGATCGGCCGAGCACGTTGAAAGTGAACGGGGTAGAGGTGGACCCACGGGTGGCCATGCCCTTGGTGCTCCTGAATCCCAAGCTGAGCCTGGATGGCGAGACGATTTCAGGAACGGAGGGGTGCTTGAGTTTTCCTGAGATTAATGCCGAGATAGATCGCGCGGCGGTCGTTGTCGCTAAAGCGGAGACACTGGCCGGCGAAACCATCGAGCTCGAGGCGACCGGGTTGCTGGCGCGGGCCTTGCAGCATGAGATCGATCATCTCAATGGGATCCTTTTTATCGACCGGATGAGTTCGGTCGCGAAGGCCAGCCTGGCCAGTCGCTTAAAGCGACTGCAGAAGGAGACGCAAGGGCGATAGCGGTCTTCTGGCGCGCGCGCGTCTCCGCACGCTACATCGCCTTGTAGGTGACAGTGATCGTCCGGTAGACAAGCGCCTCGCGTTGCGCGGAAAAGTAGAACAGCTCCAGCATCGTCCCCCCGACGATCCACTGATAACCGACCAGGGTCTGCAAGACGTCCGAGTCGCTGTCGCGCGTCCGGGAAACAAGCTTACCGGTGCCGAACTTCCCGTCGAAGTAGCGACGGATCTCTCCCATGCGGTTGTTGTAGTGTTCGATCGTCCACTTGTCGTACTCGTAGTGCAGCTCGACCTCGATGAGGAAGCCTTCCTTGAATTCGAAAACGGTGCGCTTCAGACCCGGCTGCACCAATCCCTCCACTGTCCAAACCTCGCGTTTCTCTTTCGGCTCGCGCGTCACGATGCGCGCTTTAGCGGCGACGAGGACCTGCTCGACCTTGCCGGCAGGATCGTTCCAGCGAAAACCAAAGGGAGGCGGGATATCTTCCACTGCATCGGCGCCCACGACGGTAAAAAGAAGGGCCAAAAAGGCCATGGTGAGGAGCCGCATTACTCGTTAGTCCGCGGTGGAATTGAAAACAACGTACCGTGTCCGGCATTTGCGCCCGCAGCCGGCAAGGGATGCAACAGAGTAATCGTTAAACTACAAATGATCGCGGCTCGCCAGCGCCAGTCGCCAATGAAATTTCGCCATCGAAGAGAGTTGTAGAATGCGAAATTGTGATCCATGGCAGCTGCGCTGGAGAGCTCCGCGGGCGGTCTTGCGCAACGAAGTTGCGCGACTGCCGCGGAACGGTCAACCGCGTGCGCAAGCGGTCTGATTAGACGTTCAGGCGGCCTGCCGGTTCAATTTTTGCGTCAAGATTTTTCTGAAACGCCACGCAAAATAAACTTCCGAAATTTCCTTGTCGGGTCTTTCGCGCATTTCTAATCTCAAGCCGCTGGCAGAGAGGGGAGCATGCGGGTGTGAATAAGGTGTGAACAGTCTGCAAGCACTTGAACGTCCTATGAAGATGACAACACCCGCCTCCACGTTCCAAAACGCCGGAGAGAGTTCGTCATCGCCCTGCGCAAACAGAAACGCAGGTGCGCTGCACGAGGTTGTCCCCTCGTATGCTGGTCTTTTGCCACCGACGCGGCGCCGCGCGATTTCTGAAAATTACTCCGTGTTCGAAATGGAAGCGGAGGGCGTCGCTTTTCGCATCTACCAGGGCGACGCCACGTCGCAGGTTGTTTAACGCTGTTAACAACTCGGTATGGAAGAGAAGTGTGTTCAGATATGGTCGAAGCTGTCGACGGCCCTAAAACCACAGGTTAGTGCAGATACTTACAAGCGTTGGTTTTCCGCGGTTAAGCTCGTCCATGCGAACGATGATTCGCTCACCTTTCTCGTTCCGAACAACATCTATCAATTCTGGATCGAGAGTAACCACATGGCGGCTCTGCAGTCCGCGGTGGTGACTGCGTTCGGTTCGCCGCGCAAGATTAAATTCTCCATGCCTCCAGACGGCGGGATGGCCTCGAAAGAATCACCTTCCGCCGTTGGCGAGGAGCCCGAATTAGTCACGGAACCGGAGAGTCCTCCTGCGAATCCCGGAAGCGCGCTTGGCCTCAACCCGCGCAACAGTTTCGAGTCGTTCGTGGTCGGACCGAACAACGAAATTGCGCACGCCGCCAGCCTGGCCGTCGCGCAATCGCCCGCGCGCACTTACAATCCGCTCTTCATCTACGGCGGAGTCGGCCTCGGCAAAACCCACCTGATGCAGTCGATCGGGCAGTATGTTTGGGCGAAGAAGAAAAACGCGAAGGTGATGTATCTCTCGAGCGAGCTTTTCATCAACGAGTTCATCGATGCGATCCAGCACAGCACGCTCGTAAAATTTCGGAAGCGTTACCGCCAGGCCGATCTGCTGCTCATCGATGACATCCAATTCCTGGGTGGCAAAGAGCGATCACAGGAAGAATTCTTCCACACCTTCAATACGCTTTTCGACGGGCATAAGCAGATCGTGCTCTCAAGCGATCGCCCCGCCTCGGAGATTGCAAATCTCGAGCATCGACTTGTCTCTCGTTTTGAATGGGGTTTAACCGCGGAGTTGCAGCCGCCCGATGTCGAGACGCGCACGGCAATCCTGCGCAAGAAGGCGCGCACCCTTCAGATCGTTTTGCGAGACGAGATCTTCGACTTCCTGGCCAAACGCATTCGCACCAACGTCCGCCGGCTTGAAGGCGCGCTCATGCGGGTGGCTTCCTTCGCGTCGCTAAGCGGCAAGGAGCTCACGAACGAAGTCGTCGAGCACCTCCTCAAAGACATCCTGAACGAAGAAGCACGACACGCCGTCACGATCGAGCAGATCCAACGCCGGGTCGCTGAGCACTTCGATGTTCGCCTCGCGGATATGACGAGCAAACGCCGGCCGGCGAACATCGCTTTTCCCCGCCAGATCGCGATGTATCTCGCGCGCGAACTGACGAAAGCATCGCTCAATGAGATTGGGGACGCCTTCGGGGGACGGGATCATGGCACCGTCTTGCATGCCTGCAAACTGGTAAAGAAACGGATGGTCGAGCAGGATAATATCCGTCAAACCATCTCCTTCATCGATAGCTCGTTGAAGCGTTAATTGCGACTTCCCCTCATCGGTTCATCGCGGGGGAAAGCCCCTCGTTGCGACGTGAGATTACGGTTGCTGATTAAAAACGTTAGCCTTACATCATAGCTCGTCCGACCTCATGAAATTCAGCGTCACGAAAGAGAAATTGCTCGAAGGTTTGCAGCAGGTCCAGAATGTGGTGAGCACACGAACGACGCTTCCGATTCTCTCAAATGTTTTGCTCCAGGCGAATGGCGATGTCGTGCATCTGACCACGACGGACCTGGATGTCGGCGTCCGGGGTAGCTTCGAAGCGAAGGTGGAAAAATCCGGGGCAACGACGCTTCCGGCGCGCCGGCTCTTCACCATCATTCGCGAACTCCCTTCGAGCGAGATACAGGTTGAAGTCGATGGAAAGAACGCGGCCTCCATCAGAAGCGGGCAAAGTTTTTTCAAGATCCTGGGCCTGCCGGAAGAGGAATTTCCGCCGCTGCCGAAGTTCGAAGGGGCGAAGGTGATTACGATTCGGCAGAAGGATCTGCGCGACGGACTGCGAAAAACTTCCTACGCGATTTCGACTGATGAAACACGCTACGTTCTGAATGGCGTTCTTTTCAGCCTGAAGGAAAACAAGCTGACCCTCGTCGCAACGGACGGCCGGCGGCTCGCAATGGTCGACATAGAATTGGAATTTCCCCGCAGCCACGAGGCTGACATCATTGTGCCGACGAAGGCGGTGACTGAATTGCAGCGTCTCCTCACCGAAGAAGGAGATGTGAAGGTCAGCTTTGGCAGCGGGCAAATCGCCTTCGATCTCAACAACACGCTTCTGGTTTCGAAACTGATCGAAGGAAACTACCCGAACTACCGGCAGGTTATCCCTTCGGAGACGAAGGAGCGTGTCACGCTCGAGCGTGAGACTTTTCTGAATTCACTGCGCCGCGTTTCCTTATTGGCGAGCGACAAATCGAATTCGATCAAGCTGAACTTCACGAAGAACAACATCGACATTACTGCGAACACACCGGAAGTCGGCGAGGCAAAAGAGTCCTTGGCAGTGGCCTACAAGGGCCGCGATTTTTCGATCGCATTCAACCCCGAGTTCTTCATGGCGCCGCTTCGGAACCTCACGGAAGACGAGGTCTTCCTTGACCTCATCGACGAGATGAGTCCGGGCGTGCTGAAGATTCAGACTCCATTTCTCTACGTGCTGATGCCGATGCGCATCAGCTCCTGAACAACGGCTTCCGCGACGGCGTCGGTGTCGATTCGACAAAGGTCTCCTTCGACCGCGCGCAGGACTCGCACGTTCTCGTTCTGTGGGGCCCACACCGCCGGGTCTGTCGGCCCGAAAAGGAGAACACTGGGCGCCCCTACCGCGGCCGCGATCTGCGAGACGCCGCTATCGTGTCCAATGAAGCAGGCGCAGCCTTCCAACAACGCCGCAACTTCGGGAAGCGGCAGAGCCTCCGCAATACGAATAGCGCTGGTTTCAGCGAGGACTCGGAAGGCAGCCAGTTCCCGCTCGTCAGCTTCGCCGCCGATGACGAGTAGCGAGGAACCATGGCCACGTCGAAGAAGCAATGCGGCGAGTTCCGCCCAATTTTCGACCGGCCAGTTCTTCGTCGGACTCCCGCTCCCAGGATGAACGGCGACCACCGGAGCTTTAAGGGTACGCAGAATATCTGCGGCAAAGTCGCGGTCGCCGAGCGACGGATACAAATGCGCTGCCGGATCGGTAAGTTCCAAATCCAGCTTGACCAGGGGGCGCGCCAGCTGACGCGCGGCATGTTCCGATTCGATGATTTTCGGTGAACCGACTAGGAATTCCTCCACGCCGCAATGCCGAACGTTCCGCTCAAAAATTGCGTCCGGATCGAAGAGGTAACTCAGAACGAGATCAAAGCTCGCGAAGTAATCGCTCAGCGCCGAGTCCAATTCCGCCCCTTTAGCGAAAAACCCTGCGAGCTTTCCATACTCAATCGAGTGGACAGCCTGCGCGTAGAATCGACCTTCGGCGAGGGCGACGATGTGCTTGTAGCCGAGAATTTCAATTTGCGCAGCGGGGTATGCATCGCGCAGGAGTTTGAGCGCGGGCAGCGTCAGGACAAAGTCACCGATGGCGCCACCACGGATGACGAGAATGCGATTCATCCTCGCTGAGCGATGAGAATGGCGTCAGTAGCGCGTAAGCGCGCAGAACAGAATCACCGCCCCATAGAGAACGCCGATGATGTTGACCGCGCGCCAGCGTCCGGTCTCCCGAGTGCTCCACTGAATGTGATCACGCAGGAGATACGGCATTGTGACCCAGAATAACCCCGCGACGATCAGGATATATGCGAAGACGGTGACCAGGAGGCGACTGCTTTCGTAACGAAGAAAAGCAGCTTCCAGGAGTGGCTCGGCCCCGAGGAGGAAGAGAATACCAAGCGCGCGCACGGCGAGGAATTCGTTTACGAAACGCAAGACGAGAAAGTAACCAACCGGCAGCGCGACGAGCAGCGGCTTTCGGAAACTCGAAAACTCGCCCATCTCCATCGTCCAGAGCAGCCAGAAGCTCCAAAGGAGCGCGATCGTCAGCAAGAGGACGCCCATCAGTCGAGAACGCGGCAGCGCACGGAACCAGGCGCTTGCGGCCTGCGGCATCAACAAACCTGGCAAACTCGCAAGCAAAAGGAACAAGCCGGCGATGAAGCCAGCCGCACGCAGCGAAAGATCGTAAATCATGCAGAGAGAGCGGCAGCTTACACGAGCGGGGTGCCATACAAGCTGAATCCATTCGCTTGCTCGATCTTGATTCGCATCAACTGCCCGGCGCGATCCGGCTGGTCTTCGAAAACAACAATTTTGTTTGTTCGTGTCCGGCCCATCAGGCGAGTCGCATTGTTTCGGCTCGGCCCTTCGCAGAGAATCTCCACGTCGGCGCCCACCAGGCGGTCGTTCGCGCGATGGGCGGAAGCATCGACGACGCGCAGTAGATCCTGATTACGCTCTTCCTTCACGCGCTCGGGAACTTGCGCGGGATGCAGTGCGGCAGGCGTGCCCGCGCGGGTCGAGTAGCGAAAGATGAAAGCGTTATCGAATTGGATTCTGTCGACCAGGTCGCGGGTCCACCCGTAGTCGTTGTCGTCCTCGCCCGGAAAACCTACGATGACATCTGTCGTGATCGCGACCTCCGGCCGCGCCGCGCGAATCTGTTGGACCAATCCGAAATACTTTTCTGCCGTGTAGGGCCGGTGCATGGCCCTGAGAATGCGATCCGATCCGGATTGCAGCGGCAGATGCACATGCTCGGCGAGCTTCGGCAATGTCGCGAGTGCTTGGATGAGATCATCCCGGAATCCAATCGGGTGAGGGGAGGTAAAGCGCACACGTTCCAGGCCGTCGACCGCATGCACTTCTTCGAGCAACTGCACGAAAGGACTCTTGTTTTCCTTCTTCGAAAATTCATGCCGGCCGTAAAGGTTCACGATTTGGCCAAGCAACGTCACTTCTTTCACTCCGCGCGCGACGAGCTCGCGAACTTCACGCACGATCTCGCCAATCGACCGGCTCCGTTCCGCACCGCGCGTCCGCGGCACGATGCAAAAAGTGCAGTGCATGTTGCAGCCCTGCATGATCGAGACAAACGCCGTCGCCTGCTGTGGCGCGAGATTCTGTTCGCGGATGGTCCCCTGAGAGCCGGTCTCTTCGGCAGTGTCAGAAACCGAGAAGCGCAGATCGTCCATGCGCCGCGTCCGTTTCTTCTCCAGTAATTCCTCCACGTAATCGGCGACGCGATGGAACTTTTGTGTTCCAACCACCAAATCGAGGTGCGGCAACCCCGCGAAGAGCGAATCGCCGCGGGCCTGCGCCATACAACCAAGGAATCCGAAGACGACCTCGGGCCGGCGTCTTGCAAGCGAGCCCATCATCCCCATTTTCCCTAGAGCTTTCTGATCGGCCATGTCGCGCACGCTGCAGGTATTGAGAAGGACAACGTCCGCCTCAGCTTCGTTCGCCACCGCTTCGTAGCCTCGTTCCAGGAGCGAATGCGCGACCTGCTCCGAGTCGCGTTCGTTCATCTGGCAGCCGTAGGTTTTGATATAGAACTTGGGCATGGGCGGACGAAGGAGGAGAAGGTTCAACGTCCAACGCTCGCCGTCCAACCTCAATTCCGGCAAGTGGCGCGGGTCAGGGTGCGACCGCAGATAGCAGGGAGGCGTTGCTTTTCGAGGGCGGCTTCCCGTTTAATCGCCTCTTCACATGAACAGCGAACCAGCGATCGGGATTATAGGCGGGAGTGGGTTGTATCAGATGGAAGGGGTGGAAGACGCACATGAGCATCGCGTTGCGACGCCTTTCGGCGCACCTTCCGATACGCTCTTCGGTGGAAGCGTGAATGGCCGGCAGGTTTACTTTCTACCACGGCATGGGCGCGGACATCGGCTCTTGCCGCATGAGTTAAATCATCGCGCGAATATCTACGCGCTTCGTTCCTTCAACGTGCGTTGGATCGTTTGCGTCACCGCCGTGGGCAGCTTGCAGGAGAGATACGCGCCACGCGATGTGCTCCTGCCCTCGCAGTTTTACGATCGGACCAGCCAGCGAGCCGATCATACTTTCTTCGGCGAGGGAATCGCCGCTCACATCACATTCGCGGAGCCGATCAGTACAAACCTGCGAGTGATCCTGAAAGAGGCCGCCGCTGAAGTGGGAGTGACGGCGCATGATGGAGGTACTTATGTGAATATGGATGGTCCGGCGTTTTCTACTCGCGCGGAGTCCGAACTGAATCGTCGTCACGGCTTCGACGTCATCGGGATGACGAATTTGCCGGAAGCAAAGCTCGCGCGAGAAGCGGAAATCGCGCTCGCCACCATGGCGATGATCACCGACTACGATTGCTGGAAGGTGGAGGAGGAGCCGGTTTCAGCGCAGACGGTTTTTGGGCACCTTGTCGCGAATGCCGAGAAGGCCAGGCAGATCCTGGCACAAGTCATACCGCGCATCCCGACGGAGCCGAATTGGCCTGAGCATACAGCTCTCGATTCCGCACTCACGACAGAGCGAAAGCTCTGGCCAGAAGCTACGTTGAAAAAACTTGGCCCCATTCTAAGTCGGTTTTGAGCGTCCGGCCCGTAGCAGATGTTTTCGCAGATATGAGTCTCGCAAACGCCTAGCAAAGTACTTGCCAGTTCGAATTAAAGTATAGTAATTATAACAACGTCGGCAGCGGAATAGGTCCTGCCGGAAGAGTACGACCACCATGAAGATGATCAAAATCGCCACCTGCCTCCTCGCTTTGACAGCCTTGTCTGCCTGCCAAACAACTCAACCGACTGCTGCACGTAGTTCGATGGAAGGTCGTTTGGTTGCTCAGAATACTACGGGTCCAAATCAGCTCGCGGAGCCGGCGCCGCCGGCGGAAGGACCTGAAGATGTGCCAGCCAATGGGACGATCGATCCCAACCGTAACCCCGGGCTCGTCCCTACTCCGCTGCTGCGGAGCAACGCTGCCAGCAGCCTTTAGGA
>JACCXA010000060.1 GCA_013697365.1 Chthoniobacterales bacterium | reverse complement strand
GGGCTCTCCCTTTACTCGCTATACACGGTTCCGGTGATTTCACCGGAACCGGAGTTTCAACACGGATACGCTGCGCCCAGGTTGAAGTAAACCAAGCTGCAACAAAAGTTCTGTACGCGCCCCGTAGAACGCTCGCAAGCACTGTGCTGAGTCTTTTCTGTTAGCGTTGAGAAACACGCGCTACGGGTCAACCCCGCGCCATCGCGACAACCTTTCGGTCGCTGCCGAGAGTGGTTTGATCGCCCAGTAAGCGCTCGCGGCCGGTGAATCCGCCTCACCGCTTTTCTGATACTGAATCTGATACTGCCTGACTCGCGTGGGATCATTTGAGACGCGGAGCGATCAATGTATGAACCCTGCTAAGACCAGGCGTTGAGCACTTCGGAACAGTTTAGATTAGATCAGGAAGAAAGTTGTTGTCTTACGCGCAAGCGCCTCGTTAGGCTCGGCGGCACTCGAAGCGATGGCCCGATCGCGCGAACGAGCACCCGTTGCAGCGCGGTCCCGCTGATGATAGTGCCGGCAATCATGACCGTCGTCACGGGTTTGCACCAAACCTCGGGTGGCGATGTTCGCCGGTTTCGAATTGGCGCTTGGACCCAGATCGTAAACCTCGACCAGACCGACGCCTCTTATGTCATTCTTGCCGCGAACGATGGCGGGGTAATTTTACGAAACGGCTGACGGCGCTGCTAAACGACGGAGGCTTTGCCGGGCTTCTCCGGAATGAATTAGCAACTATTGAACGTGGTAAACTTCCACTAGCGCGACGCCTGCGTTACCTACCTTGCCGCGGACAATCCCAGTGTAATTCCCGGGCGCGAGCGCCGCGACCAAGGCGGACTCGGCCTCGCTCGCCGGCGCGAGACCTATCCCTTCGATCTCGGCCTGCTGTGAGGTCTGACCAGCGTCGCCTTTCCAATTGTCGTTGCGCGCAATTTCGACGCCGTTCGCGTCGTGCAGCGTCAAGACCGGATCCTGCAGCGGGCCGGCAATACCCTTGCTCGAAAGCGAAGGACCGATCGCCCGGACAACGACTTTGATCGCTCCGCCTCCGGTTCCCTCGCCAATGATGAATCCGCCGATCAGTACGTTCTCTCCGCTCTCCACGCGGCCGCGCGCCGCGATGTTGCGGACGGTCGGAGCGAGGCCCGTCTCTGCGTCCTGCGCTTCCGCGCCGACCGAGATCGAGACAATGCGCCCGCTGAGCTCGGGCAGGTAAAGGATACCGGTCTTTTGGTCGAGCGTCATGCCGGTCGGCGCGGTCAGGCAGGATGCGACCGTCGTGGGCGGACCTGCTGGGGTATCAAAGCGCAGGAGGAGTCCCGGAGGCGCCACGAACGGTCCGGAGGCGTATTGGAGCAGGAGGTATTTGCTGGCGCCGCCCTGCTCGTCATCGGCCCGGATCGGGAGGATATCGATGGCAGTCTTGAGTCCGCCGATGAAAGCGCTCTGGCTGCCGGTGAGCGGATCAACCCGCTGCACGGTGGAGGTGCCCGCCGGGAATGGAAAGCCGCGGAAGAGCGTGACCAGGAGATGACCATCGGCAAATTCGATCCCGGTCGGGACGGGTTCGAGAAAAGGTCCGCCGACGCTCGGGGGCGGCGGGTTCAGGTTGAACAGCGGGTTCGGAATGTTCGTCGGAAACCTCGTGAGGACGGAGAACTGGCGGGCCGAAAGATCGACGCTCCAGACCAGATTTTGTCCGCCATCGGTGACGTAAAGCCGGTCGCCGAGCGCGACCAGAGCGAAGGGGTTGGTGTTGGTCACGTTTCCGGCAAATGAAGGACGCGGGTCGGGCGTAAAGTTCGGGAAGTTCACGATCATCTCGATCGTGATCGTATCGCCGCCGCCGTTGGAGAGCGTGACCGGTTGGCCACTCGCGAGCGTCTCCTGATTGGCGAGCGTAAGGGTGAATCCTTGGGTGTTCTTTTCTACCGCGGCGCTGAAGTGGAAGGCGAGAATCGAACTGAAGAGCGGCGAGGAGGGGTTCGGATTGGCGGCGGTCAGCCCCTGGCCGGGTCCCGCCATGACCGCGTCGCCGACGCCGACCGCGAGATAAAGAGTGCGCCCGCGCAAAAAGAGACCGGTCGATCCGGAGGGCGCGTTCGCTTCGAAGCTAATCCCGGAGGGAAGGCCGGAGACAAGCGTCCGGCGAGTGCCGGCGAGATCGACGATCGAGATGCGGCCCGTGTTTGGCGTGGCAGTGCCGCTCTCGGAGACGAGCAGGTTATCTTTTTTTGACTGCGTGATCCCGATGGGGCGGAGCAGGCCGGAGACAAGCTCGGTGCATTGCGCCATGGCATTGCCGCCCGCGAGGGCCATGAGGCTGCTCACGAATGCTGCCGCGGCGACGCGGCGCGTCCAATGGTTCTTTAGATTCTTCGTGGTTGTTCTCATAGGTGAACGATCTTTCTGATTGGCGAAGCGATGACGCCTTCCTTTTACAAAGGGGATTACGAAGACGTCAAGGCAACTTCATTAAACAGCCACGCCGTGCGGCAGGGCCCGGGGAATGGCGAACGCGCCTACCATGACTGGATCCGCCGTGCGCAAACTGGCGAAGAGCCTTACGCGGCCTTTTTTGATGCAACTAGGCGCGCGCGCGACGCTGGAGAGCGCGACTCGTTCGCCGACTCACCGAAGCGGCTGACTGGCGGGCAGCCGCGTTCCTTTTGGAGCGCCAGTTCCCGGTAGAGTTTGGCAGCAAGGTGGCCGAGGGCTCCCCCACTCGCGGCCCCCGTTATTCAGGTGACAATTCAAC
>JACCXA010000159.1 GCA_013697365.1 Chthoniobacterales bacterium | reverse complement strand
ATGTCGGTCTGAAAGTGCGCTACCTGCACAGCGACATCGACACGATCGAACGCGTCGAGATCCTGCGCTCGCTGCGCGCGGGAGATTTCGACATTCTCGTCGGCATCAATCTGCTCCGGGAAGGTCTTGACCTTCCGGAAGTCTCGTTAGTCTGCATCCTCGATGCCGATAAGGAGGGTTTTCTGCGCAGCCAGACTTCCTTGATCCAGACAGCCGGGCGCGCCGCGCGGCACATCAATGGCGAGGTCGTGCTTTTTGCCGACACCGTCACGCAAAGCATGCAGGCGCTGATCTCGATCTCCGATTACCGGCGCACGAAGCAAATGGAATACAACGAGAAGCACGGGATCACCCCGAAAACGGTGACCCGCGCGATCCAGGAAAGTTTGCACACGATTCTGCGCGGCCGGGAGATTGCCGCGTCCGTCGTGCAGGAGGCCGGGGGCGACTTCAATTTGACCGAACTGCTGCGCGAATTGGAGGACGACATGCAGCGCGCCTCCGCAAATTTGGAGTTCGAGCGCGCAGCGCTGCTGCGCGACCAGATCATGGAGGTAAAGAACGGGACCGGCTTGACCAAGATCGAACCGAAGCGCAAGCCAGTGAAGTATTCTCGCAGCGGCCATGGCGGCACGCCGCGTCGGCGAGGGTCACGGGTCTAGCCGGGTCCGGCTACGCGGCGCTCGCACGGCATTAGCTCTCTCACTCGCGTGAATTGCGCGTCGGCCTCGGCCTTTCTTCTGTTCCTTTCCCTCTCAGCGCCGATTCTCGCGGGAGAATCAGGCCTCAATAGCCTGCCTGAAGTCGATTTTGCGCGCCTCAGTCAAGGCGATCTGAATCCGCTCGGTGCGAAGGCGCTTGCGATTCATCCGGAGCAATGGAAACACGCCGAGACGGAGCATTTCATCTATCACTTCGTGCACAGCTACGTCGCGACGCCGATCTCCGTGGAAGCCGAGTTTCACTATCGGGTTGTCGCGAAGGAGCTGGAACGCGAACAACCCGCAGGCGACACGAAATCGCACATCTACATCTTCGAACGGCCGGAGGCTTGGCAGCAGTTTCAAGCGCTCGGCCAGCTCGAGCCCTGGACAGGAGGAATTCATTCCGCGGGCAGCCTCTTCATCAAACGCGATCCCAGTTATAAATTCGCCGGTAATCTCTTAGGTCACGAAATCGCGCATCTCGTCCTGCATCGATTTTACTCGGAAGGTATCCCGTGCTGGCTGCACGAAGGTTTTGCCCAGTACGTTTCGAAAGGCGCGCGGGCCAGCTATCAACGCGCCCGCGGTTACAACGCCCGACCCCGCTCGCATGCGGTCGCGGCGCAGGACGTGATCCCGCTCTCCGCCTTAGTCGCGGCGCTCCATCCGCTCCCGGAGTGCGTTGAAACTTTTTACGATCAATCTGAACGGCTGGTGCGCTTTCTCGTCGCAACGGACAAGCGAAGTTTCCTCGCTCTGCTCGATGCGCTTAGGCGACATCAACATTTCGAAGCAGCGTTCCTGCACGCCTACGGCACGAAATTTCTGAGTACTGCCGCGCTCGAGACTCAGTTCCGCGAATACGCATCGAAGGATTCTTCGCCGCCAGACGCGAGCGAGGGCTGATTCACTTTACCGCGAAAGGTGGCCGGCGAATGGCCTCGGAGCAGGTTGTGTCGAGCCCCTCGGCAGAGCCACGCGCAATGAATTTCGCCATGAAGGTGTCGACACACGGCGACATCCCGCCATACGAATGGCTGCCGTAGCGCGCAATGACATGCCGGCTGTTCAAGAGGCGACCGGCCACCTCCTCCGCACCATCCGGCGGCGTGGCTGGATCGAGGAAGCCCGAGATAAGCAACGTGGGAATGTCTGAACTGACGGGCGCGCGGTAGCCGGCGGGCATTTCAACGCGCGGCATCAGCTTTGCGGCGCGCTGGAGCTGCTTGAAGTAATCATCGCGCAGAAAAGTTCCCGTCCCGCCCCGCGCAATCTCCTCTTCATCGCTCACGGCCACGTCCTCCGAACTGCTGACGGCGAGGAAGACCCCCACACTGACGATTTTCGCGAAAGGCTTCCGCACCGAGAGTGCCGCCTTCGCCAAGGGAGCGTAATCGCCTCCGTATGCCTGATGGATGATCAGCGGCAGATCGGCGCTGCTGTCGATCGATTGCAGCAGGCTGCGAATCGTGGGGGCGGCTGCGGCGCGCGAAAGCTTGACTCGCTCGCTGCCAGCTCCGGCACTAGCAGGAAGCTCCACCTCGACTTCCTTCTCCAGGCGCTCGAAGACGGCGTTGAACTCCTCCTTCAGTTTCGGAAACGCAGCGTGGCAGGCCGGCTCCGCGGCACAATCCTCACAGAGAAGGTCCCAGGCGCGTTGCGCGTCGCGCGCCATTGGGACGGTCAGCGGCGTGGTGATCGACGTGACGCCCTTCAGGATCACAGCGCGGACTCTATCGGGATATTGCCGCATATAAACCTGGGCGGTGCGAGTCCCGTAGGAGGTGCCAAAGAGATTGATGCGTTCGTAGCCCATGGCGGCGCGCACTTCGTCGAGGTCAGCCATCGCGACATCGGATGTATAGAACCGGAGGTCGGCCCGCCCCTGCCATTGCGCGATACACTGGCGAACGGAAGCCTCTGGCAGCAAGTCGCGCAGATGATCCTGCGTGCTGCTTCCGTAGAGGTCGCAGTTGAGCGGGTTCGAGCCGCCGGTGCCGCGTTGATCGACCAGCACGATATCCCGATGCGCCCGCACTTGCGCAAAGGTTCTTGCGATGAATTTCGCATTGTCTGTCGCAGCCTGGCCGGGACCACCGGCGAGGATGAAAAGCGGATCGGGTTCGCGCTTCGCCTCGCGCGCCCGTAGCACGACGACCTTCAAGGCAATGCGACGTCCGCTTTCACTCGCCCGATTCTCGAGAACGTCGTGAGTTCCGCAGCCGATCTCTCCATCGACCCCTTCGATGAGACAACTTTGCAGCGGCAGACGAGGTCCGCTGGGTTCAGCGGCGACGAGGAGGCTCCCTGTTGCGAAAACCAATCCCGTGAAGCACCGGCGAAGCACGCGCACGAGTATCTGCGTTCCCCGCCGGGTGGCGAGCACATAGATGCCGATCGACCAGGATCGCCACGCCCTGCGTCGGTTCGACACTCTCCGCCCCCGCGCCTACGATGTGTCGCCCGATGCGCGCTCCTTGCTCATAATTTCCATGGTCCGCCCAGCGTTTCTCGGCTCACTGGCAGCGCAAACATTTGCGCGTATCACCCGATGAAAAAAACGGCTTCCGCCTCTTCCAATATTCACGCCGTCCTCGGCTCGGATGAAAGCGAGGTGAAACGCACGGCCGCGGAGTTTGCGGCGAAGCTCGCCCCGCCGGACGCGGGCGATTTCGGATTGGAAACGATCGACGGCTGCGGTGATAACGCCGAGCAATCCGCCAGCCGCGTGCGTTCCGCGATCGAAGCGTTGCAGACGCTGCCATTTTTCGGACTTCGAGACGGCTTTTCTCCGAATCTACGCGGGTAAATTCGCGAACACTGCCGCTCTTGAGCAACAGTTCCGCGAGTACGCTTCGCGGGTTGCTCCGGATCAGTGATCGCTCAGAGCGACCATTGTCTTACAGCGTGTCATGCAACTTGTCGGGGGTGTTGCCCTCACGCGGGCGGTGGGTGGTGCAGCGCTCGAAGTGGCGACATCCACATCCCGCCGCGTGAGGACACGCGGCCTACAAC